>CABQMC010000282.1 GCA_902465115.1 uncultured Collinsella sp. | reverse complement strand
ATATCGGCCACCGCGTCCTCGGCCAAGGGAAAACCAGCCGCCTGCCACACGGGAATCTCGACGAGATCGGTCGGAGCAACGTGCGACAAAACAATCGACTGCGCGTCCTCCAGCGGAATGAGTTTCTCTGCCATATGCACCTCTTAATGCCACGGCGCACAACAGGGGCGCCGATTCTTTATGCTTGTCTCAGTATAATCCCCCGACGCACGACCGCGACTCGGCCTGTACCCGCAAATACACCTGTCGGTTGCAGGCCGCGAAACAGAATGGAAACCAACCCACCGGCTCGTCGCGTTTACCGCGTTTTATAATGCTTGCGTTGCAACCTAAAAGAGGAACGTATGGCTCATAACGACAAAACCGAAAGCGCAAACGAAACGCAGGATCATTCCCAGCCGCTCGACGACGGCGGCTTTTTCTCCCTGAACGACGTCATCATGGCAGGCAGGCATCAGCTCACCCGCTCCGAGCATCTCCTGGCTGCCGACACGCGCCGCAACGTCCGCAACCTACTCGCGAGCGCCAAGTTGCTCGTACTCGTCGTCATCGTCTCGCTCGCCATGGGCGTTGCCGCTTGGGCGTTTTTGGCCTCGCTGAATATCGCGACCGATTATCGCGAGCACCACGCGTGGATCTACGCCATGCTCCCCGTCGTGGGCGTGGCTACCGCGTGGGTGTACAAGAACCACGGCCTTGCCGCCAAGCGCGGCAACAACCTGGTCATCGATTCCGCCCTGGGCACACGCCTCATCCATATGCGCATGGCCGTCCTCACCTTCGTCTGCTCCACGCTCACGCACCTCACGGGCGGATCGGCCGGTCGCGAGGGAGCCGCGGTGCAGATTGGCGGCACCATCGCCAGCAATATCTCGAGCCTCGCCCACCTCAAAAAGCATGACCACCACGACCTCATGCTCGCCGGCATCTCGTCGGCCTTTGGCGCCGTATTCGGTTCACCCCTTGCCGGAGCCTTCTTTGGCATGGAGATGTGCTTTATCGGCAAGATCGACTACACCGCGGGCCTCGTTTACCGGCTACTTTACATCACTCGCCCTGGGTACCGAGTACGAGGCGAATGTCATCGCCAGCGTTCCCAACATGACACCACGGACGGTTGTCATCGTTGTTATCAGCGCCATTATCTTCGGTTTGACGGCACGCCTCTTTGCCTGGTCGGTTCGAACCGTCAAGAGCCTGTACGGTCGCTTTATCACCAACTACCTTGCTCGCGCACTCGTGGGCGCGCTCGTGGTGCTCGCGGCCTACGCGATGCTCGACGCCTGGAAGTATGCCGGCCTTGCCACCTGGCTCTCGGGCGCCGGGTTCGCCGGTAACACAACCCTTGCCGACGCAGCCATCAAGCTCGTGGTGACGGCGCTCACCCTGGGCGCCGGCTTCCAAGGCGGCGAGGTCACACCCCTGTTTGGCATCGGCGCGGCGCTCGGCGGCTGGATCGGTTGCCTCGTCGGGATCGACCCCAGCTTTCTGGCGGCGCTGGGCATGCTCGGCGTGTTCTGCGCCGGCCTCAACGTGCCCATCACCACCTGCATGATGGCCATCGACCTGTTCCACGGCACGGCAGCCGGGTTCTTTGTCATCGTGGCCTTTATCAGCTACCTAACCGCCGGACACCGCGGCGTGTACCCCGCCCAGCGCATCATCTCGCCCAAGCGCCGTTCGCTTATTGTGGATGAGGGCGGTACGGTAGCAGATGCTATCGAGCGCCACAACGACCTGATAGAGTAGACGTAAGTATTCGACGTGCAGCCACAATCGGGGGCAATTCGACCTGAGCGCGACCGCACCGTCACGTCATACGCCGGGAGTCGCCCCATGCACGCAACGGATTTTGGTCGCACGCTCATCATCGCCAACCCCGCCGCCCAGTCGGGTGCGGCGCGCGAAGTTGCCGAGCACCTGCAGCGCTTTTTGGACATGACCGCGCGCGCATCCCAGTTTGACTTGGTGCTGACCGAACGCGCGGGGCATGCCAAGGAGCTTGCCGCCCAGGCAACGGGCTATCGCACCGTTATCGCACTCGGCGGCGACGGCGTGATCCACGAGGTCGTCAATGGCTTGATGGCGCAAGAAGAGGCGGTTCGACCGGCGCTTGCCGTCCTGCCCGTAGGCTCCGGCAACGATTTTGCCCAAACACTCGGCATCGACGATTTCTCCGGCAAGGATTTTGGCGCGCTGCTCACCTGCGAGCTGCAGCGTCAGGACATCGGGCGCATTCGCTCGTGGAGCCCTGCGAACGGCAGCGGCGAGGCTGCCGTTGAGTACTACGACCAGACGCTTTCGGTCGGCATCGATGCCGCCATCGGTCTGGGCACCACTGAGCTGCGCAAAAAGACCGGCTTGACGGGCGCTCCGCTCTACACCCTCTCGGGACTTGAGCAGTTTGGTCTGCGCTATCGTAACTACCCCATGACGGTCAGCTTTGACGGGGCACCCACCGAGCGTGTGAGGGCGATCA
>CABQMC010000281.1 GCA_902465115.1 uncultured Collinsella sp. | reverse complement strand
CGGCGCGGCCCGCTTGGTATCGCGCATAGATTGGTAAGGTTGCGGAGCCAGCGGCTTACTTGGCGTCGTAGACCTCGGCATCCCACCAGTCGAGTTGGGCGATGTTGTCGCGGATGTGCTGGCAGCTCTTGTGGAAGCCCTCGAGCTCGTGCTCGGAAAGGTCGAGTGTGTAGACCTCCTCGACGCCCTCGGCACCGATCACGCACGGCAGGGAGGTGAAGATGCCCTCCTCGCCATACTGGCCGGTCATGAGCGTGGAGGCGGAAAGCACGGCGTGCTCGTTGTGCAGAACGGCGGCGCAGACGCGCGCGGCGGAGTTGGCGACGGCGTACTCGGTGCACTGCTTGCCCTGGTAGGTTACGTAGCCGCCCTTGCGTGCAAGCTCCTCGACCTCCATGTGGTCGAAGGCGTACTTGTCGGGGTTCTCGGCCTGAAGCTCGTTGAGGTTTTTGCCGGCGATGGTTGCGGCCTTAAAGGCGGCAAGCTGGCTAAAGCCGTGCTCGCCGATCATGTAGGCGTCGATGGACTTAGGGCTCACGCCGACCTTCTTGGAGATCTCGGTGCGCAGGCGGGATAATCTTTTTGGGATCGTAGCCGGTCAGATGCCACAGCTCGGTGCACACGACGTCGCAGGGGTTGGAGATGCTCACGAAGATGCCGTCAAAGCCGGCGTCGACGATGCGCTTGGCAAAGGTGCGGGCGGCGTCGGTGGTAAAGAACAGCTCGCCGTCGCGGTTGCCGGCGGCCAGCGCGACCTTGCCGGCAGCGTTGACGATGACGTCGCAGCAGGCAAGCTCCTCGTAGTGGTCGTAGCAGTTGACGATCTTGGTGTTGTACGGGACAAACGAAAGGGAGTCGCGCAGGTCCTGGACCTCGGACGTCACTTTGGCCTCGTTGATATCGCACAGGTACAGCTCATCGGCAATGCCCTGCATGAGCAGGCTGTTGGCGACATGTGCTCCTACGTGGCCCTGGCCGACCACACCGATCTTACGCGTCTGGTACATATACGTATCCTTTCGGCCGAGTTTTTCGCGTCGAACCATTGTAGCGTCCTGCTGCCACTTTGCTAGGCTAAAGCGCCGTAGATTTTTGGACATGCCTTAATCTCTACTTTTGGAGTGATTTGGGCTGCTGACGGCATCGCTGGGCGATGTGCTCGCGCGGATGGGGCCGGTCGTTGTACCATAGCTGCAACTGACTCGTAAGGAGCATCCATGCCCATTCGCATCCCCGACGCCCTCCCTGCCGCCGCGCAGCTCGAGAGCGAGAACATCTTTGTCATGACCGAGTACCGCGCGCTGCACCAGGACATCCGTCCGCTGCGCGTGCTCATCCTCAACCTCATGCCCACCAAGATTGCCACCGAGACGCAGATCATGCGCAAGCTCTCCAACACGCCGCTGCAGGTGGAGGTGGACCTGCTGCGCACCAAGACGCACGAGGCCACGCACGTGAGCGCCGGCCACCTGGAGACGTTCTACCGCACGTTCGACGACATCCGCGACATCCACTACGACGGCCTGATCATCACGGGCGCGCCGGTGGAGCAGATGCCGTTCGAAGAGGTCGACTACTGGCCCGAGCTCTGCCAGATCATGGATTGGTCCACCACGCACGTGCACTCTACGCTGCACATTTGTTGGGGCGCGCAGGCGGGGCTCTACCATCATTACGGTATCCAGAAGTACGACCTGCCGGCAAAGGCGAGTGGCGTGTTCGAGCATTATCTGGTGAAGCCGCAAAGCCCGCTGGTCCGCGGCTTTGACGACCGTTTCTATGCCGTGCATTCGCGCAACACCGATGTGCGCCGCGAGGACGTAGAGGCCGAGCCGCAGCTTGAGGTCGTGGCCGTGTCCGACGAGGTGGGCCTGTATATCGTCAAGTCGACCGACAGCCGTCGCTTCTTTGTCTTTGGCCATCCCGAGTACGATACCGACACGTTGCGCCTGGAGTACGAGCGCGACGTGAAGCGCGGGCTCAACCCCCAGGTTCCGGCGCATTACTTCCCGAATGACGACCCCACGGCCGAGCCGCGTAACGTCTGGCGCAGCCAGGCTCAGCTGTTCTACACCAACTGGCTCAACTACTACGTCTACCAGACCACGCCCTACGACCTGGCCCGCGCCGGCGAGGAGCACTAGGCTGCGGCCGTGGTTGCGACTGTGGCTGTGCTCGCGGCGTGACGAGCGTGGATTTTCGGACACACGAGCGTGGATTTTCGGACGTTTACAAATCGAGCGTGGATAATCTCCCACTTTTGGCTTGAAACTAGACTCAAAACGGGAGATTATCCACGCTCATTTTTTATATGTAGATGCCGATGGCTCGGCTAAGAGATGGTGCGTGAAGAGGCCAAGTCGCATTCGGCGTAGTCTCGTATCTCGACGGGTTTTTCTTTCTGATAATCCGATGGACCAAGGCGCCAAATTGTGGAGACGGGGACCTCTCGGCAACCGCCCTACCTGCAGATATAAGTCAT
>CABQMC010000280.1 GCA_902465115.1 uncultured Collinsella sp. | reverse complement strand
CCTCGGGCGCCGGCGGCAGCAGCGTGCCGGGGGCGACGGCGTAGGTCTCGCAGCCCATGATCTTAAGGGCGGGGATCAGCGAGCCGCAGACGCGGGAGTGCGCGATATCGCCGACGACGGCAACCTTCAGACCGTGGAAGTCGCCCTTGTGCTCCCAGATGGTGTACAGGTCGAGCAGGGCCTGCGTGGGATGGTTGTGCTTGCCGTCGCCGGCGCAGATGACGCTCGCGGGCGAGTTCTGCGTGACGATGTAGGGAGCACCGGCGTGCTTATCTCGCACGACGATGCAGTCGATCTTATAGGCGTTGAGGGTCTCGACGGTGTCGACAAGGCTCTCGCCCTTGACCGTGGAGGTCGAGGAGCCGCCAAAGTTGAGGCTGTCGGCCGAAAGACGCTTCTCGGCGAGCTCGAAGGAGCTGCGGGTGCGCGTCGAGGGCTCGTTGAACATGTTGACGATGGTCTTGCCCTTGAGCGTGGGGACCTTCTTGATCGCACGCTCGTTGACCTCGGAGAACGCCTTGGCGGTCTCGAGGATGAGCTTGATGTCCTCTTCGGAGTACTCGGTAATGTCGATCAGGTGCTTATGGTTGAACGCCACGGTACTACTCACCTCCCAGCGGCGCGGAGCCCACATGGGAACCCGGCGCGACGTCGTTAATCTCGACAGCGGTGTGGCCGTCGACTTCCTTCATATATAGGTGCACGTTCTCCTCATGCGACGAGGGAACGTTCTTGCCGACAAAGTCCGGCGAGATGGGGAGCTCGCGGTGGCCGCGGTCAACGAGGACTGCCAGCTCAATACGGCTCGGACGGCCCAGGTCCATGACGGCGTCGAGAGCGGCGCGAATGGTACGGCCCGTATACAGGATGTCGTCCACCAGCACGACGCGCTTGCCGTCGACGCTAAAGGGAATGTTGGTGGCGTGGATCGCGGGAGCGAAATTGGTAGCGTAGTCATCGCGGTAGAAGCTGATGTCGAGGCTACCGAGCGGAACGTCGACGCCCTCGATCTCCTTGATCTCCTCGGCGAGCTTCTTTGCCAGAAGGTCGCCGCGCGTGACGATGCCGACCAGAGCGAGGTCTTCACAGCCCTCGTTGCGCTCGAGAATCTCGTGCGCGATGCGGGTCATCGCTCGATTGACGGCGGTCTCGTCCATGATGACCGCCTTGGGGGAAGTCGTGCCCATCGATCTCCTTCCTCACATGTCTTGACTGCTGACACAGTCAAAAAAATAGATGCCCGACCGCTCAAAGCGGACCAGACACCCACAGGAAGGGCTGCTCTTTGGCAGCTATGTAATTCCATGTGGGTATCTCGTACCCCTTTAATGGTCAAGGGATAGTGTAGCCAACCTCGAACTTAATTGCGAGCATAAATACAGAGCAATCCGTAAACGGAGCCCAATGCTCAATAAACCTATATATATTTGTGGGACGAGCTTGAAAACGTACGCACGAGCTGGCATAATCCCCTCTGCTGCACGCAAATCGGATCTACGTCCAGGGCCGTGGCGTGAGCACTATCGCCAAAAGAGAAATATCTCTGTGTAGATTACGCACAGGGAGCTGCTTCTGTGCTATAGTTCAGGCTTGTTTGTTAACGCGACATGTTCGTTTGTCGCCCAAGGAGGGTCAGTTATGTCCAAAGTTTGCGAAGTTTGCGGTAAGCACCCCGTTGCCGGTCGCTCCATCAGCCACTCTCACCGCGTCACCAACCGTAAGTTCCGCCCCAACATCCAGCGCGTCTACGTCGTCGTCGACGGTCACCGTCGCAAGATGAACGTTTGCTCCACCTGCCTCAAGTCCGGCAAGGTTGCGCGCTCCTAAATAAGGTCTTACCAACAAGTACCTCGGACTCTCCGGGCCAAAGACCTCGCGTTCACATAGAACTTACCAAAGGCGCCCTCCCCTACGGAGGGCGCCTTTTTGTACTCATTGGGGACAGACTTACATGAGTGAAAGCACTCATGTAAGTCTGTCCCCAATGAGCGGGGCGATGCGCAGGGCAGATAGATTTAGTTGAAACGGTTCATTTGATTGAAGCGTTTTAGTTTGTCTTTTACGGGAATCTGCCCGTTCACCGAATTATTTCTTGCTATCATGCATCTTGTAGGGTAAATCTCCGATCGCAAGGAGACACAAATGGTGAAAAAGTCACCGGAAAACACTACTCCCGCCATCGTGGACAACGTGGAGGCGCTTGAGGCCAAACTCAAATCTATGCGTGAGGCCCAGGCTAAATTCGCTGAGTACACTCAGGAGCAGGTAGACAAGATCTTCTACGAGGCTGCTATGGCCGCCAACAAGGCTCGTATTCCTTTGGCCAAGCTCGCCATCGAGGAGACCGGCCGTGGCGTTCTCGAGGACAAGGTCATCAAGAACCACTACGCCGCTGAGTACATCTACAACGCTTACAAGAACACCAAGACCTGCGGTGTCATCGAGCGCGACGACGCTTACGGCATCACCAAGGTCGCCGAGCCGATCGGTATC
>CABQMC010000279.1 GCA_902465115.1 uncultured Collinsella sp. | reverse complement strand
GACGCCGGTAATATCGATGTCTTTGCCATGGACCGCTCCACGCTGGCCGGTTACATGAACGAGACCGTTGAGCTGCTGCAGCCCGAGGTTAAGTTTGGCGAGCAGGGCTACGGCGTGGCGACCAAGAAGGGCTGCGACCTTTCGGCCGTGGTCGATCAGGTGATTTGCGATCGCCTGGCCGACGGCTGGCTCGACCAAGAGGTCAAGACCTGGGGTCTTGTATAGGCGCATCGTCCAAGGAAGGAATCAAATGCTCGAAGGATTATTTGACGCCGACCGTTGGTCGACGACATTTCAAAACATGGGGCCCTTCTGGGAGGGCTTTGGCGTGACGCTGCAGGTGGTCGTTGCCGGTCTGCTGCTGTCGCTGGTGCTGGGCACGCTGCTGGGCGTGTTCTCTACCACTCGCTCGCGCGTGCTGCGCGCCATAAGCCGCGTGTACGTGGAGTTTTACCAGAACACCCCGTTGCCCGTGCAGGTGCTCTTTATGTACATGGCCGGTCCGCAGTTTTTGCAGGCCATAACCGGTGCCGACCAGCCGGTGCGCATCGCGCCGTTCGTGCTGGGCTTCTTGGGCGTGGGTCTGTATCACGCGGCCTACATTTCGGAGGTCATCCGCACCGGTATCGAGGCGGTTCCGCGCGGTCAGATGGAGGCGGCCCAGAGCCAGGGCTTCACCCGTGCGCAGGCGTACTGGTACATCGTGCTGCCCCAGACCTTCAAGATCATTTTGCCGCCGCTGTGTAACCAGGCGCTCAATCTGGTCAAGAATACGTCGGTACTGGCGCTTGTGGCCGGCGGCGACCTTATGTACCGTTCCGACAATTTTGTGAGTCTGTACGGTTACCTGCAGGGATACATCGTCTGCTGCCTTATGTACTTCATCATCTGCTTTCCGCTCGCCATGCTGGTGCAGTGGCTCGAGCGCCGCTCCAAGGAGCGTCCGCGCGGTGTGAGCCTGGCCGAGCTGGGACTCGACAACGTAGAGGAGGCCTAGCGCATGGAAATCTTCAACGCGACCAATCTGCTCTACATTTGGGGCGGCTTTGTTAAGACAATCGAGATCTCGGCGCTGTCGATCTTTTTCTCGCTCATCTTTGGCACGGTACTGGCGCTCGTTAAGAGCTATGCGCCCCGCCCGTTCCGTATTTTGGTGAGTGCCTATATCGAGCTGTTCCGTTGCACACCGAACCTGCTGTGGATCCTGTTTATCTACTTTACGGTGCAGGGTTTGGACATTGTGATTTCGACCATCGCCTTTACGCTGTTTACCAGCGCTGTTATGGCCGAGATTGTGCGCGGCGGCCTCAACTCGATTCCGCGCGGCCAGTTTGAGGCGGCGCAGAGCCAGGGCTTCGGCTTCTTTGCCACCATGCGCTACATCATTCTGCCGCAGACGTTTAAGACGATCATTCCGGCGCTGTTTAGCCAGTGCACGACCGTCATTAAGGACAGCTCGTATCTTTCGGGTATTAACGTGGCCGAGCTCATGTACACGGCAAACGTCGTGATGGCCCACGCGATCGATCTGTCGCAGGTGCTTATGCTCTACGGCCTGGTGTTTGCGATGTACTTTGTACTCAACTTTGGTATCTCGTTGCTGGTGAGGGCATATCAACGCCGCATCGTGGCCGCATAGTCCTGCTTCCCCAAGCACGGCACCTTGCCCCTCAATCGTCGCTTGCGTACATTTAGTACGCGGCGCTCCTCTTTCGGGGCAATCTGCCGCACTTGGGAAACCAGGACGGTCGTAAGTGACAAAATGGGAATCAGGAATCGCCTATTTCTCATTTGTTAGAAAGGAATCGCGATGAGCGATCTGGAGAACAAGAAGAATCCTGTGGTCATTACCATCGCGCGCGATTTTGGCGCCGAGGGCCACGAGATTGGTCGCATGCTTGCCGACGAGTTGGGGATTCCGCTGTACGATAACGAGCTGCTGGTGCGTGCGTCGCTGCGCGCGGGCGAGTCGCTCGACAAGATGGCTGCCTACGACGAGCGCCTGGCCGTGGAGAACATGGCGTTTCTGCCCGACCGCTACGATGCGCGTTCGTACTCGGATAAGTTGTTCCAAAAGATGAGCCAGGTGATTTTGGATCTGGGCGAGACCGAGAGCTGCATTATCGAAGGCCGCCTGTCCGATTACCTGTTGCGTAATAACCCCAACCACATTGCCGTGTTGGTGACCGCACCCTTTGAGGACCGCGTCGAGATCGTGCGCAAGAAGCGTGGCCTTAACAAAAAGAAGGGCGCCAAGCTGGTCAAGCAACAGCAGAAGGCGCGCGAGGCGTTCTATAAGCGCTACAGCGCCGGAAAGTGGAAGATGACGAGCGGTAAAGACATCGTCGTCAACCGCGCCAAGCTGGGCCGCGAGGGCTGCAAAGACGTTATCGCCGCTGCCTACCGCTACAAAGTGGCGCAGCTCGAAGGCTAGCCGACCAAAACCACCACAAAGGTGACTGTCCCCTTTGTGGTGGTTTTTGTTTTAGGCCG
>CABQMC010000278.1 GCA_902465115.1 uncultured Collinsella sp. | reverse complement strand
TGCCTGTCTAACAAGAAGGCTCAGAAGATTTGGGCCAAGTACGGCTTTGAGCTTTCCGCGTAGTGCGGCTTGGCGCGATAATTCCATCGTTTTGTGTTTCACTCCGTTCTTGTATTCGCTTGGAGCTTTTCGTGCTTAATAGATTCCGCATGCTTGTCGCCTGTGCTTTGACCTTCGCGCTTTGCTGGGTGCCGGGATTTGCGTTTGCTGGGGACGCTGAGGACGGGGCCCAGGCTGCTGCGACCGCTCATGGGCTTTCCTATGGGATCGAGGGTTTTGAGCGGTTGGCCAAGGGGACCGCTCGTGCCATGGAGGGCCAGCCTGAGGGCTACCGGTTTCCCGTTGACGAGGACGTGGACCTTGTAGTGGCGCCTGCTGTCGATCGCGTTGTTGTGTGGATATCGCCCAAGGCGGTCGAGAAGTATGGATTGGATCCGCAGGACAACGAGTGCGTATCGGGTCTCAAGGCCCTCGTCTGTAAGCTCGACAGCGCAAACTGCATGGGAGGTGCGCAGCTAGGGGACGTGGATCTTCCTTGGTATGTCACGGCGGAAACAACGTTTGAATCCGGCGGGTATACCTATGGCTTTGACGAGCGCGGTGCGGATGGGGACCGCTATGTGGTGATTGCATCAGCCTCGGGTGATGCCAAGGGCGGCGCGAGTTGGCTTGATAGCGCTCAAATGGTAGAAGCGTCGTCTGTCGTGTTGCGGGGTGAACAGGGGCCCTTGACCTCTCTAGCCTCCTTTTTGGGCGGTATCGACTATCGCCCGTTTTGGGTGTCCATAAAAACGAGCGGTCTTGCCCTGCTGATCTCCTTTGCGCTGGGCCTGTTTGCCGCGTGGAAGACCATGGGTACCTCGAGTCGCGTCAAGGGCCTGCTCGACTCGGTCTTTACCATCCCTATGGTGCTGCCGCCCACGGTCTGCGGCTTTCTGCTCCTCATGCTGTTTGGTCGATCGACCGGGGTCGGTCGGTGCCTTATCGCGCATGGCGTCTCGATCGTCTTTACGTGGCCGGCGGCGGTGATCTCTGCCGTGGTGGTGTCGTTTCCCCTGGTTTACCGCACGGCGCTCGGAGCCTTTGAGAGCCTCGACACGCAGATGCTCGATGCGGCGCGCACGCTGGGATGGTCCGAGCGTCGCATCTTCACCAAGCTTATGATGCCGCTTGGCTGGCCCTCGATTGCCGCCGGCACGGTGCTCGCCTTTGCCCGCGCGATGGGCGAGTTTGGCTGCACCCTGTTCTTTGCAGGCAATTACGCCGGTATTACGCAGACCATTCCCATCGCCATCTACTTTGAGTGGATGGGCGGCAATACGTCGGTGGCTCTCTTTTGGGTCGTGGTCGTCATAGCGTTCAGCTTCCTGGTCATCCTATTCATCAACATGTACACGGCGCATTTGCAAAAGTATCGCGAGCGGGGCCTTTCCCGTGCGGAGCGCAAACGGGCCAAAGATCTCGCCGGACAGGGCGATTCGCTTGACCCGGCGGGCGGCGATGCCTTGCGTATCGATCGCGTGGCGCTGGCCGAGCTCATGCGCGATGATACGGCGCCGCAGGGAGGTCGATAGGCCATGTCGCTCGTTCTGGATATAAAAAAGCACTTTCCCGGGTTTATGCTCGACATGCAGCTTGAGGCCGGCGAGGAGCGTGTGGCGCTGCTGGGTGCCTCGGGTTGCGGCAAGAGCTGCACACTGCGCTGTATTTCCGGTGTGGAGACGCCCGACGAGGGCAAGATCGTCGTCAACGGCGTGACCTTTTTTGATTCGGCGGCGGGCATCAACCTGTCGCCCCAAGAGCGCAAATGCGCCCTGCTGTTCCAAAACTATCAGCTGTTTCCCAACATGACGGTGGCCGATAACGTATGTGCCGGTGTAAAGGACGCGGGCGACGCCGCGGCGCGCAAAAGGCTGGCCGAGCGCTATCTGGGCATCTTTGGCCTGGCCGATTTCGCCGACCGTTATCCCGCGCGGCTCTCGGGCGGCCAGCAACAACGCGTGGCGCTTGCCCGCATGGTGGCGGCGCATCCGGGCATTTTTATGTTCGACGAGCCCATGAGCGCACTCGATTCCTATCTTAAGAGCGCCCTTGAGCAGAACATGCTCGACCTGTTTGACGTATGCAACCGCACCGTGCTCTACGTGAGTCACGATATCGACGAGGCATGCCGTCTGTGCGAGCGCATTTGCGTGATGCACAACGGACATATCGAGGAGATCGGCTCGGTCGATGAGGTGGTCCGCCGTCCGCAAACGCTGGCGACGCTGCGCCTGACAGGGTGTAAAAACACGAGCTGCGCGCGCAAGATCGGGGCCCAAGAAGTTGAGGCCCTCGACTGGGGCATGACCTTTAACGTAGGTCGCGAGGTTCCCGATAATGTGGCGTACCTGGGTATTCGTGCGAGCTACTTCCATGTGGACAACCGTGCCGAGCGGGGTCGCAACAGCTACGACCTGCACGTGGCGCGCGTGAGCGATTCGCGTTTTGAGCGCCT
>CABQMC010000277.1 GCA_902465115.1 uncultured Collinsella sp. | reverse complement strand
TCGTCGACCTCGACGTAGCCGCCCTCCTCCAGATGCGCGAGCGTACGCGAGACGGCGGCGCGGGTCACGCCTGCCATGCGAGCCAGGTCAGCGCCAGTCAGGCCGTCCTTGCTGCGCTCAAGATAGTAAAGGCACATAACATCGGAGCCCTTGAGGCCCAGCCTTGCGCCCTCGGATGTCTTAATGCGCTGAATCTCCTTGTAGAGCCCGCTGATCAGTCCGACAAAGTCCTCGAAACGTGTCTCGTCGTTCTGCTGCATGGGAGACGACCGCCTTTCGCTTGCATAATGCTTACGGGTAAACATCTTAGTCGCATAAGGCGACACCCGTACCCAAATACCCCATTTGTTAACCCATCAACATAAAAACCACCACAAAGGGGACAGGCACCTTTGTGGTGGTTTGGGGCATCAATAGGTTCTAGGCGCCGCTACAGCTCCACGCAGGGATTGTCGCGAGTCACAAGCGTCTTAACGACAACCGTCGCTCCCAGATAACGCTCGAGCAACTCAGCGAGGCGATCGATCGCGGCCTGGCATTCCCCCATCCGCTCGGGCTCCACGCACTCAATCGCCAGGAACGCATCGGCCGAATCATCGGACAGCGCCGTGCGAACGCCGTCGCGCCAGTTCCAGCAGCGGCACACAGCGCCCGCATCGTCGATGTAGGCGAGCTCGCCGGGCAACGTCGGATCGTCCGCCTCCTCGCCAAGCGGCAAGAACGCATCGCCACCGTCGGTCACCTTCAAGCGAAGGTCTCCCTCGATCGCATGCAGATCCTCGCCTCCCACGGGCAGCGCATAAGTCAACGAAATCGTGTTGTAGATATCCACCGCCGGTGTGATGTGGCCCACCGGCTTGCCTTTGAGCACGCGCTTGAGCAGGTTCTCAACTGAGCAACGCGCGCCCTTCTTGGTCTTGAACAGGCGATACGCCTCGCGCCATGCCTTAACCGGCGCGTTCTCGCTGATGGTATCGCTTGTCAGGTGACGCTCCGCATCGATATTGGCGCGATTGAGCAACGTGGCGATCGCATCCACGTCCTCCTGGGGAATCTGGGCCGCGGGCTTCATGCCCTTTACGACTACGACGCCGACCGCCGCCTGCGGAAACAGCTCCCAAAACGAATCCTCGGCAACGAAACTCTTCATATGCTCTCCCTTCATAGCGTACGCCCGAGCGAGGGCGCCTAAACAAAAAGCGCCCTCACAGCGGCCACCTTCAAAGTCCTACGGTGCCGCCACAAGAGCGCTTACGCTGTCCCCATCCGGAGAAGGGGACGATATGTCAAGCGTATTGTAACCCGAGTCATCCACGCGAGCAAAACCACCATAAAGGCGCCTGTCCCCTTTGTGGTGGATATGGACTCACGGCGAAGCTAGTGGCGAAGTCCCAGCAGCCCGCGGCCGCGATGACGGGCGTCGGTGTGTACTTGAGCGTGCGGGCCGGCGGCTTTGACGGACTCGGGCAGGTGCGAGTACTTCTTCTCGAAGTTCTCCTCGAACATCACCGCCAGGTTGTGCGCGGCCTCGTCATAGCGCGCGGTGCTCTGCCAGTATTGGCGCGGCACCAGGATGCCATCGGGCACGCCGTGGCACGTCGTGGGAATGTCGACGTTAAAGATGTCGTCGTGCACGAACTCGCTGTCCTCGATGGTACCGTCGAGGGCGCGAGCGACCAGTGAGCGCGTGTAGGCAAGCTCGATGCGATGACCCACGCCGTAGCCGCCGCCGATCCAGCCGGTGTTGACCAGGTACACACGCGTGCGGCCGTCGGCGATGCGCTCGCCGAGCATCTTGGCGTAAACCATGGGGTCGAGCGGCATAAACGGCTCGCCGAACAGCGAAGAGAACGTGGGCGTGGGCTCGGTGACGCCGACCTCGGTGCCGGGAATCTTAGCCGTAAAGCCCGTCACAAAGTGGTACATGGCGGCATCGGCCGTCAGACGTGAGATGGGTGGCAGCACGCCAAAAGCGTCGCAAGTCAGGAACAGCACGACACTCGGAGTGGTGCCCATGCCCTTAGTCCACGCGTTAGGAATGTGCTCCACGGGATAGGCCGCGCGCGTGTTGTGCGTGATCGAGATGTCGTCGTAGTTGGGCTTGCGGTTCTCGTCGAGCACCACGTTTTCGCAAATGGCGCCAAAACGGACGGCGTTGAAGATCTCGGGCTCGTGGAAGGCGTCCAGGCCCTCGCATTTTGCGTAGCAGCCACCCTCGATGTTGAAGATACCCATGTCGGACCAACCGTGCTCGTCGTCGCCGATCAGCAGGCGCGTGGGATTGGCCGAAAGCGTGGTCTTGCCGGTGCCAGACAGGCCAAAGAACACGGCGGTCTCGTGCGTGACGGGATCCATGCTGGCCGAGCAGTGCATGGGCAGCACGTCGTCCTCGACGGGCAGCAGGTAATTCATAACGCTGAAGATGGACTTTTTGATCTCGCCGGAGTAGCCGGTACCCGCGACCAAAATCACGCGCTCCTGGAAGTTGATGACCACGGCGGCGCTGGAGTTGAGGC
>CABQMC010000276.1 GCA_902465115.1 uncultured Collinsella sp. | reverse complement strand
CTTTCTGCCGCCGTCATCGCCAGCGAAGACCCTCAGATAGGGGAGACCTTTAAGGACCTGCTGCTGTCCACGGCCTTCCGCATCTACCTGTCGCAGGACATGACCGGCGTCGAGGTTTGCGGCGCCATGAAAAACGTCATCGCCATCGTGTGCGGCATCTCCGCCGGAACCGGCGCGGGGGACAACACGCTCGCCCTTATCATGACGCGCGGTCTGGCCGAGATCAGCCGACTGGTGCACGCCCGCGGCGGGCAGGCCATAACCTGCATGGGACTCGCCGGCATGGGCGACCTCATCGCCACCTGCACCTCGGAGCATTCGCGCAACCGCACCTTTGGCTACGAGTTTGCCCACGGCGTGTCACTCGACGAGTACCAGGAACGTACGCATATGGTGGTCGAGGGCGCCGTTGCGGCCCGCAGCGTCAGCGAGCTCGCCCGTTCACTGGGCGTAGACATTCCGCTCACCTTTGCCGTGGAGCAAACGCTCTACAACGGTGTTACTTTGGATAGGGCGCTCGAGATTCTCACCGACCGCGTCCCCTCTCAAGAGTTCTACGGACTCACCGACTAGCGCAGAAAGGCTTCTACCATGGGTTCCATCAAAATCGCTCCGTCCGTTCTTTCGGCCGATATGGCCAGCCTCAAGGGCGAGCTCGACAAGATCGCCGGCGCCGACTTTGTGCACTTTGACGTCATGGACGGTCACTTTACCGGCAACCTCACCTTTGGCGTTGATATCCTCAAGGCCGTCAAGCGCTCCACCGACGTGCCGGTCGACGCGCACCTCATGGTGTCGAACCCCGACGAGACGGTCGATTGGTATGCCGACGCCGGTGCCGATATGATCACCGTTCACTACGAGGCCTCCACGCACCTGCACCGCACGCTCACGCACCTGCAGCAGCGCGGCGTCAAGGCCGGTGTGGTGCTCAACCCCGCCACACCCGTCTGCGTGCTCGAGAGCATCATAGACGTTGTCGACATGGTGCTGCTGATGAGCGTGAACCCCGGCTTTGGCGGCCAGAGCTTTATCCCAGGCACTCTGCATAAGCTCCACGAGCTCAAGGCCATGTGTGAGCGCCACGGCGTGTCGCCCCTGATCGAGGTCGACGGTGGCATCTCTTCCAAGAACATTGCCGAGGTCGTCAAGGCTGGCGCCAACGTCCTGGTGGCCGGTTCCGCCGTATTTAAGTCCGAAGATCCCGCTGCCGAGGTTGCGCTGCTGCAGAAGCTGGGCAACGAGGCCGCACAGGAGGCATAAACCCTTATGACCGCAGGTCAAAACCGCATACCCGTGAATCTTGACTATGCCGCCTCGACGCCCATGCGCGCCGAGGCGCTCCTTGCGCAGCGCGAGTACGACGACAGCGAGCTTGCCGGCGTCAACCCCAACTCGCTGCACTCGCTTGGCCGCAAGGCTGCCGCGCGTTTAGAAGTCGCTCGTCGCGAGATCGCCCGTAGCTTTGGCGCTCGCGTCCGCCCGTCCGAGATCGTCCTGACCAACGGCGGCACCGAGGCCAACCAGCTGGCGCTCCTCGGTCTTGCCGAGGGCGCCCGTCAGCGCGACCGCAAGCGTAACCGCGTGATCGTATCTGCCATCGAGCACGATTCGATCCTGGACAACCTGCCGCTGCTGCGTGCCGCCGGCTTTACCGTCGACCTGGTTCAGCCCTGCCGTGCGGGCTACATCGAGCCCGCCGCGCTTGTTGATCTGCTCGGCGACGACGTGGCGCTCGTGAGCATTATGGTCGCCAACAACGAGACCGGCGTGGTGCAGCCCATCCGTGAGCTTGCCGCGGCCGCGCATACCGTGGGCGCCCCGTTCCACACCGATGCCATCCAGGGCTACTTGCATATTCCGCTCGATGTCACCGAGCTGGGCGTCGATGCCATGACCGTTGCCGCGCACAAGATTGGCGGCCCTGTGGCATCCGGCGCGCTCTACCTTAAGAACCGCACGCCGCTGCGTCCGCGCATCTTTGGCGGTGGACAGGAAGCCGGCCGTCGCGCCGGTACGCAGGACCTGCGCACGCAGCTGGCTTTTGCCGCTGCCACCCGCACGCTGGCGCCCCATGTGGCCCAGGAGCGTGCGACGCTGCAAGCCCTTTCCGACAAGCTCTACGCCACGCTTACGGCCCATCCGCGCATTCACGCCACGATGGGCGACTATGCGCATGCCGACCGTCTGCCCGGCATGGTATCGATCTACATTGACGGCATGGACTCCGAGGAGCTCATCATCAAGCTCGATGCCGCCGGCTTTGAGGTGTCGGCAGGCTCGGCATGCTCGAGCGGCAGCATGGACCCCAGCCACGTTTTGAGCGCGATGGGCATCGGTCGCGAGCAGGCCCTGGGTGCACTGCGTATCTCCTTCGATGACCGTGTGGACCCGGCCGATCTGGACGAGTTTGCCCAAACGCTGCTCTCGATCGTGGGTGCCGCATGATCGTCGCCGAGCTTGAGCGCGCGCTGCTGGCACGCTATCCCAAAGCGAACGCCGAGGGCTGGGATCATGT
>CABQMC010000275.1 GCA_902465115.1 uncultured Collinsella sp. | reverse complement strand
CTTCTTCGAGATTCCACACCGTACCTTCCAGGTCCGATTTATGTCCGCGCCGGTATTTATGCTTTAAGCAAAGCGGCACGAGTGAACTTGCTACAAGCCTCATGCTGTGAGCGCGTTAACCAATCAGTCGTGAAGGCGAGGTGAGTATGAAAGGTAGAAACCAGCACGTTACGAAGCGGGCGGATGGCAATTGGCAGGTTAAGGGCGAGGGGGCGCGTCGCGCTTCCTTTGTTACGACGACCCAGGGCGAAGCTATAAAGCGCGGTCGTCAAATTAGTTCTAATCAGCACTCTGAGCTAATCACCCATCGTCCCGACGGTAGAATCCGCGCAAAGGATTCCCATGGGCACGATCCCTTCCCGCCGAGAGGATAGGGGCTTGACGCCATTGCGGCTGCGGGCATGGATTAGCGTGTCCGCAGCCGCATACTTCCGAGTTTTGGCCTTGTACCCTTTGCTCCAGATGCTGCAAACACTTGATTGATGCTATTTAAGGTCTATAATCGAATAAAAACTCTGAAATATCTTTTCAAAACAATGAAAGGAATTTTGAGGACGATGCTTTGCCAGTTTACCTTCAGGAACTATAGATCCTATCGCGACGAAACTGAGCTTTCCATGCAGGCAACATCGATGAGGGAGTTCGAGCGCTCCCTCATAGAGTGCCCTGACGGGCAGAGTTTCCTTCCGGTGGCTGCGGTGTACGGGCCTAACGCTGGCGGCAAGTCTAACCTGCTGGAGGCGCTTGACTACATTCGTTCGGCGGTGGCCAAGCCGATCAGATTGCTGTCTGCCAGCATTGATGCGCCAGAGGGTAACCGTCCTTCGATACCCCGTTGCTCTGCGTTTGAGTTCGATGAAGTGTCGGCTGCTGAGCCCACCGAATTCGAGCTCTACTATCGCGCGGGTGAGCACGAGTACCGCTATGCCCTGTCCGTGCATGCGGACGCGATCGTGTCCGAAGGCCTGTGGCGGCGAAAATTGGGAGCGTCACGCACGGCGCTGCTGTTCGATCGTGAGGGCGCAGAGGTTGAACTCGGTCCCACACTGCGTAAGCTCGTGACGGCTGCGAGATTCAACCCGAGGCTGCCGTACCTGTCGTTTCTCTGCATCAACTTTGACGCGCCGGTGGTCAAGGAGGCTGCCAGCTGGTTTCTTGACGGGGTGTTCCTGAACTATAACAGCTCCTATCTGGAGCAGATGCTCGAACAATTGCTCGATGAGGATGACTCACCCGAGGTCTCGCGTTTTTTGCGCGCCGTTGATGTGCGTATTGATGGCTTCAGAGTGGAGAGGGCGCCGGAGTGGCACGGCCAGCGCGTCTTCGTGAGGCACGAGGTGGGCGGCAAGGCGTACGAGCTGCGTTTATCCGAGGAATCTGCCGGAACCCAGAAGCTCATGGGGTTGGCTGCGTATCTGATGACAGCGCTTGAGCGTGGTGGCACCGTTGTGGTAGACGAGCTCGACGCCAAACTGCACCCGAAGCTTCTTCGCTATGTGATTCTGCTGTTTAAGGATCCTAAGGTCAACAAGAGTGGCGCGCAGCTCATCTTCTCGTCCCAGGATGTGTCAACCATGCGAAACGATGTGTTCCGCCGTGACGAGATATGGTTCGCTGCGCGCGGCGAGGGGGAGGCGAGCCAACTGTGGTCTCTCGCCGACATCCACGAGGCAAACGGTAATCTGGTAAGCAAGAACGCGGCTTTCGACAAGCAATACCTGTCCGGTCGCTACGGCGCCGATCCGTATCTCACCCGCATCGAGGAGTGGGATTAGCATGGTGGCGAAGAAGTCGAAGGGCTGGCGTAGCGGTAAGCGAGAGGGCCGCTCGCGCATGGTTCAGATGACGCGTCATCTTGTAGTGAGCGAGGGCAAGGAGACCGAGCCCCGCTACTTTGAGGGCGTGCGTGCGGCGTTGGGCGCGGCGAATGAGCGTAAGGTTGCCATTGTCGTTAAGGGGACCGGCAAACACACGCTTGACCTGCTTGACTTCGCCGTCGAACACTGCCGCTATGCGCCCGAGACGTTCGATCACGTGTGGCTCGTGTATGACAAGGATGACTTCCCTGCGTCCGACTTTGACGCGATGGAGTGCAAGTGCAACGAGCTCTCCGATGGTTCGAGGACCTTCCATGCGTTGTGGTCGAACCCCTGCTTCGAGCTGTGGCCGCTTCTGCACTTTCGCTACACGACCGCGCATATGTCCGCGTCCGACTGCCAGCATGCCCTCGCGCAGGAGATGTCGAGGAGCTTGGGCATCGAGTACCGCAAGAACCTGGACGGGATGTTTGGGGCAGTGGATGATAGGCGAGGCGAAGCTTTGCAGCGTGCTGGGCGCCTCGTCGCGTACCATAGGGAACTGGGTAACATTAAGCCATCTGCGCAAAACCCTGCAACTAAGGTTGGCGAGATATTCGATGTGATTGGGCCGTATCTGGTTGGATAGCCGAGTTCGATCGGGCTTGATAGGACTGGAGATTCATGAAAGATGTTGTTTTGGGCTGCCTGCCGTCTTTAATTGGATTTACCTT
>CABQMC010000274.1 GCA_902465115.1 uncultured Collinsella sp. | reverse complement strand
CCCGCCGGCGTGCGACCCTGCGCGTCCAAGGAGCGCCGGGGCGGGTTTCGGATCGGAGGGGCGGAGGCGTGCGGTATGGAATCGGGCATGGGCGCCGGGGCTTCCGGACATGGGATGCGACCTGTCGGCGATTGCTGGGGCGCTCGCGAGGGTTTACGTCGGGACGTCGCGTCGAGGACGGAGGCGCGTTTCCGAGTCGCGGCGCCGCTACCCTAATCGGACGGCCCCTCCCGTGCCGCTCACGGCCGATATGCGCACGGGACCGCTGGTGGCGAGGCGGCTCTCCATGCGGAACGGCTACGGTGCTGCGCAGCACGTCCGTCGGAAGAAGGAGGACGGCTGATGATGGGCATCAACGAGAAGGACGAGCGTCGCGAGCTGCTCGACGCGGTGGCAGATGCGGAAAGGCTGGCGAGGAGGCTTGACCAGCTGCTCGAGTCCATGGCGCACGCCGACCAGCTGGACCCGCTCGACGTCGAGGGCATAGTGGCCCTGAGGTCGATAAGCGAGAGATGCGCCGAGCGCATCGGCGAGGCCGCGCGCATCCTGGAGGCGCAGAACGAGGTCTTTTGTGCCGAGGGGCAAGAGCCTGTTCTCAACGCCGCCCGTCGAAAAGGAACGCTCCGCTCTCGGCGGGGAAGCCGTCGCGTTGCCCGCCCCGCCTCTTCGATTCCGGCAGGCGCCCGGAATTGGGGCGCCCTTGATCAGCTTAGCCCGTTGATGGTCCCCTCAAGCTCCACCATGTAGGCGACTATCTCATCGATGCTCGGGTAGCTGCCGAACAGCATCGGTCTCATCGAGGCGTAATCGGCCGCCAACTCGTCGAGCCTGCCCTTTGGAGGGGCGAGCCTGAGCGTGCCGGGCCTCGCGTCGGCCAGCTTGGCCCACGGCGTGCGGTAGAACTTCTCTTTGAACCTGACGACCTGTTCGAGGAGGCCGGGCTGCGCGACGGCGCGGCCGAGCACGAACGAGTGGCCGAGGCGGTACATGTCGTAGTAATGGCGGGAGTAGCGCCTGGGCATAGCCTTGCCCTCGGGCCTGTTGGCCTCCTGGTGCAGGATGGTTGCCTTCTCCCAAAACGTGCGCTCGGGACTCGCGGTGCGCACCGTGGTCGACAGCTCGGGCCCGAACGGAACCACGTCCGCCGCGTACGGGGTTATCGCCGCCTCCTCGGAGGGCGACCATGCCGCCATGGGTCCTATCTCCAGCTTGATGGTGTCGAGCGTGCCCGCCGACTCGTAGGAGCGCGGGTAGTCGAAGTACACGGTCTCCTCCTCGGCCCCGCACCTAACGGACGCTTCGGTGCCGAGGGACTCGGAGAGCGTGGCCCTGAGCTTCGGGACGAAGGCGTCGGCCAGGAAGGCGTTCGTGCGCCCGATGCTGTCGGCCTTGAACCGCTCCTGCGCCGAGTTGCTGCGCGGCTCCCACGGTTCGTCCTCGCCGTAGCCCAGGAGTCGCCAATCGAGTATGAGGTCGATGTCCTCCGAGAAGCGCTCGATGAGCCCGAAAGCCTTCGACAGGCTCGTGCCGCCCTTGAACACCATGGACTCGGCGAAGCCGCTTCTGTGGAAAAGGTGGTCCAAGGTGTAGCACACCCAGAAGTCCTTCTCGACGACGGCCGGCGCAAGCGCCATCCTCTGCGCGGCGGCCTCGAAGACCAGCCTGCGCTCGTCGGTCGAGGCCCTAGCGATCCTGTCCATGCTTCGCCTCCCATATCTTCTTCGCGGCGTCGGCGACCCAAGAGGTGAGTCCCGCCGACTCTTCCAGGAACGCGCCGGCCTGCTCTTCCGTGAGGTTGCGCGCGAGCGTTCCGATTTCCTCGTCGCCCACGTTCTCGCGTCCGAGCGCCTTGAGGGCCTGCACGATGGTGCAGGTGATCTGCGAGCAGTCGAGCAGGTCGCGGTTGGCGCGGTGCCGGAGCTCGATATCGTACGGCCCGTACTCGTAGCGCTTGTACGGGCCGCTGCTGACGTAGACGAGCTTTGCGGGCACCTGCGTGTCGAGGCCCAGCGCATTGAGCGCCGCGTCGCCGGACGGCGCGACGATCCACTTGTTGGCGCGGGCGACGGCGTGCACGACCTCGTCGGCGCTGGCCGGCACCTCGGTGCCCATGAGCGCGCTGCGCTCCGGCGCGTAGTAGACGCCGCGGATGGCGCGGGCGATCCCTCCCTTCACATGCAAGCGCCCGAGCGCGTTGGCGGCATTGCGTCGGCCTGCGACGTCGGAGAAGTCGGCGGCTGTGAAGGCCCTGCCGACGCCGAAGCTCTCTATGCGCTTGGCGATGGCCTCTGCTTCTGTCATAGCATTCCTCCTTTTTGATGAAAATAGTATATACCTTTTTCATCAAATTGCCTCTGATTGCCTTGGTTGCCCACGCATCGCGCCTGCGGTCCCTCGCCGCGCCGGCACGCGCGCGTGCGCCCGGAAGCGGTTGCGCCTCCCAATCGCGGCCCGGGATTAGCATCGAGGCATCCCGAAGAGATCGTCGCTGGGCCCCTTCTCGCGCTTTGCGCGCCTTCCGGGCGGCGGCGCCTCGCCGAACCCGTTGAAGATCTCCATGACCA
>CABQMC010000273.1 GCA_902465115.1 uncultured Collinsella sp. | reverse complement strand
CGTGAGCGCCTGGGGCGTCACGGCATCGGGGCGCGTCTCGATAACGAGCCCCACCACGCGATGCTTCGCCGTCTCGTTGATGCGCTGCTGACGCTCAAGCTCCTCCATCGTTGCCGTCTGCCACTCAGTGACCTCGCCCCACGGCGTACCGGGACCGTACAGACGACGCACCGCACGGTTATAGCCGCCCACGGCAGCATCCACACGCCCCTGCTCGTCGGCAACGCCGGCAGCAAGCTCGACCTCGTCTGTCGCAATGCCGGCGGCCCGATAGCGCTCACGGCGCTCTGCTACCACAGGCGGCAGCGCATCGGCGGGCGCGTCATCGAGCAGGCGCCCCGCCTCGGCACGGCTGATGCCCGGACGCGCCAACATGGGGTTAGCCGCCACACCAGCCACGGCATCGTCATTGAGCGCGCGGAAGAGCTCCGACATAAACCACGCCTGATACCCTTGCGGATAGTCGCTCCAGGTGCCACCGAGCACGATGAGCTCAATCTTATCGGTTGCGTGCCCCATCTGCGAAAGCGCGGTCACCTGCAGATACGGGTCAAAGCAATTTTGTTCCGCACGGGCGCACGCCGGCTCGGCGTGCAGGTAGCTTTTGGGCATGCGCAGATCGTTGGGGCAAAACAGGCAATCGCCCGAGCATGGCCAGGGCTTGGTGATGACGGTAATGGTCGCCACGCCCGAAGCCGTGCGACGAGGCTTCATGCGCAGGACCTGCAGCAGTTGACGTTCCAGATCGGCATCAACATTCCACGCAGCCCACCGAGCCGGCTCCTCACGTTTAACCCGCTGGTAAAACGGCAGCAGACGGCGCTTGGCCAAATCGCGTTTGTCGGCACCCTCACGGCGCGCCTCGGCATGTATCAGTTTGACGAGTGCCTTGTCGTCCACGGTCTCGCCGCGACGCAGGGCCTCAAGTATGTTCAAGATAATCTGTTCCATGCCCCCATTGTAAAGGCAAAGGCGCCGGAGCCGATCTCGGCTTCGGCGCCTTCATCAAACAGCGCGTCTATATCTTCGCCTAGGCTTTCGTCTGCCTCACTACTCCGAATCAAACGACATGTCGCCCGAACCGACCTCAAAACGATACGTGGCAGACTTGTCACCGTTATCGAATTCAAGATTCAAAATGGTCTCGCCGTCGTAGCCAAGCGGAAGGAAATCGCTCTCGAAGTCGCCGCTGCCCAAGGTGAGGCTCGCCTTAAAGCCCGTAGAGTTCGGAACCGTCATCTCCACATCGCCCGAGCCCACACTCACGTCCATCGATTTCGCGGGGGCCTGGTAAAGCTCGAACGTCACATCGCCCGAACCGACCTCAGCGCTGAGCGCATCAGTCACGCTGCCCGTAAACTCTACATCTCCCGCACCCAGGAAAAGGTCGAAACCGTCACAGATGACACCGACAATCTGCAGATCACCCGAGCCCACGTGCGCGTTGACTCCCTTCAGATGTTCGGCAACACGGCGCGGCAGCTCGACCGTAACTGAGCGATCGATTGCCTTATCGTCATCACTTCCAAACTGGGAAACCTTGAGCGTCGAGTCCTCGACGGATGCGATGTTCTGCGTCGCGGCCTTGGAGGCATCCATACCATTGGCAACGCGTCCCCGCTCGATAACGCGAGCCTTGTTGCCATCAACAACCTTGACGTCCACCGTAGCCGCATCGATATCGAAATCGAGGTAGCGGAACTCATCGGCATCAAAAGTCGTGCTCGAAAGCTGCTGAGGCCGAGCGGAATAGTTACCGCCATCCAAAAGATCGTCCTCGTCAACCGCATCGTCCATACCAGACAAGCCGGATACAACATCGTCGAGATCCCACGGGCCATCAAAATGAATCAAAGTCCGCGAAATGCCAAAAACAAGCCCGATAATCAGTACAAACGCTCCGATGCCAACGCCCAGGCGCAGCTTGGATTCATGCGAAAGCTTCATCATTCGTCACCTTCTTTGGCACATGGCTCAGCGGTGGCCGCGGTAGCCACGTCAGCATCAGGTTCCGCAGAAGTATCCTTCCCCTGGGCCCTGACCGCCACCGGTGCCGAACCAACCTGAATATCCCCGCGTGCCCAATCACCATCGAGCGCACGCGCCACCCAGTGATAGATGGGAATCGTAAAGAAGATCAGCGCGGCAAAGGGGCCGGCACCAAACAGGAACATCAGCAAAAAGAACAGCAGCCAACACACGGCCCAATACGGGAACGACTGGAACGGGCCCTTCACCGGAGCCGAGCCAACTGCGCCGCCACTCGTCGCCTGCGCCGTCGCGGCATTGGCGGCCTGTGCACTCCAGCTTGCCGCTTGCGCCGCCTTGGCGGCGGCGTCACTCGCCTGTGTTGCCGCCTCGGTAGCTCGTGCCGCCGCCTCATGGGTGCGTGCGCGCTCTGCTGCCTCGGCCTCGCGCTGGCGGGCGCGGTCCTCGTTCTCAAACTCGATATCGTCCTCAATCTCGTCGCTCGGATTGAGCAGCTCGTCCAGGCTCACACCGTAGAGCTTGGCGAGCGAGATCAGGTTCTCGGTATCGGGCGAGCTCTCTGCACGCTCCCATTTACTGACCGCCTGGC
>CABQMC010000272.1 GCA_902465115.1 uncultured Collinsella sp. | reverse complement strand
ACATGCGTTTGAAGACGAGGATTTTCTGCACGCTTGCTTTGTGTGGGGGATGGCCGTGCTTGTGGTGTTTGCCGTGTGCCTGGTGCCGGTGTTTATGCTGCTGGGCGGGCCTGCAGACTTGGATGCGGCTGACGCGGGCGGCTGGATGGCCGCCTTGGGCTGGATGGTCGGCTTGACTGCGGTTTCGGCGGCTTCATTTGCCATGCACGAGCTGGTGCACGGTGTGTTTTTTAAACTGCTGGCGCCTGCGGGCGCGAAGGTGACCTTTGGGGCGAATCGCGAGACAGCGATGATCTATGCCTGCGCCGAAGGCGTTGTGTATTCTCGCCGGCGGTACGTGGCGGTTTGCCTGGCACCGACGGTTGTTGTGACGACAACGCTTGCCCTGGGGCTTGCGTTTTCGGGCTATCCGCTGCTGTGCTACTTGGCTGCCGGCTTGCATTTGTCGGGTTGCGTGGGCGACTGGTATTACGTGCGGACCATTTTGCGCGACCGCCGCATTGTCGCCTGCGAGGATACGTCCTTTGGCGTGCGCTTTTTTGGGTGAGGAGATGTCGATGAAGTCGTTGTTGCTGCATACGTGCTGTGCGCCGTGCTCGCTTGAGCCGGTCCGCCTGCTGCGCGAGGAAGGGTTTGAGCCCACAATCTGCTGGACAAACCCCAATATTCAGCCTCACGATGAATGGCAGCGGCGTTTGGACGAGCTGCGCCGGTGGTGTGCCGATGGCGACATCGAGCTTATCGAGGCGGGGGAGGACCGGAAGCGCTGGGAGGCCGGCGTGGCCCCGCTGGGAGCCGACCGAGCCCGTCGCTGTCGCGCGTGCTATGCCCTGCGTCTGGCCGAGGCGTGCCGTGTGGCCCAGGAGCGCGGGTTTGAGTTTGTGGGCACGACGCTCGCCGTCTCGCCGTACCAGCTGTTCGATACCTGCAATGACGTGCTTGAGCGCTTGGCGGCGGCACATGGGCTCACCCCGGTGATTCGCGATTTTCGCCCGTATTACCCCGAGGCGACACGCCGTTCGCGCGAGCTTGGCATGTATCGGCAGAACTACTGTGGTTGCCGCTTCTCGGCTGTCGAGGCGGCCATGGACCGCGCCCGCATCCGCGACGAGCGCAAAGCCGCCAAAAAGTAGTTCACTTGGGACGTCAGCCTGCTAGGATGTAGAGCGGACTTTAGCTATATAAGGAGTATCCGACGTGTCTATGCGTACCGATGATTTTGACTATAACCTTCCTGAGGAACTGATTGCACAGGCTCCTGCCGAGCCGCGCGACTCCTGCCGCCTGTTGGTGGTGGATCGCAAGGGCTCCCGGGCGGGAACGCCGTTGGAGCACGGCGGTACCGTTGAGCACCGCATCTTCCGCGACATCATCGACTATATCGAGCCGGGCGACGTGCTCGTCATCAACAAGACGCGCGTGATGCCGGCCCGCCTGATCGGTCGCAAGGCCGGCTCGGGCGGCGTGGTCGAGACGCTGCTGCTCAAGCGCCGCGAGGATGTGGATCCGCTGGGTCACGTTTGGGAGTGCCTGGTCAAGCCGGGTAAGCGCCTGAAGCCCGGTGCTCAGATTGAGTATCGTGCGGGCGGCGCCCATGCGCCCGAGGGCGCGCCCGTGGTGCTGACGGCCGAGGTCGTCGACTTTGTTACCGATAGCCGCGGTGGCCGTCTGGTGCGCTTTGAGCCGGCCGGTTGCAATGCCGCCGGCGACCCGCGCACGCTCGACGAGGCCATCCACGCTGCCGGCCACGTGCCGCTGCCGCCCTACATTACCGATTACGAGGGCGATCCCGAGAAGTACCAGACCGTCTACGCCATGAAGGAGGAGCACTCGGCTGCCGCTCCTACGGCGGGTCTTCACTTTACTCCCGAGCTCATGGCCGCTATCGAGGCCAAGGGTGCGAAGTTTGCCGCCGTCGAGCTCGAGGTGGGTATCGATACCTTCCGTCTGGTGGAGGAGGACGACCCCACGCAGCACGTGATGCACACCGAGCGCTATCACGTGTCGCAGGAGGTTGTCGACGCTGTGCATAAGGCGAAGGCCGAGGGCCATCGTGTGATCGCCGTCGGCACTACCGCAGTGCGCTCGCTCGAGAGCGCGTTTGACGCGGACGCGCCGGTGTCCGATCCGGCTGTGACGGCGCGCTATTTTGAGGGCCGCGAGGACGGGGCCGACACGCTCGGCCGCGGTGACATCGTGGTGCGCGAGAATGCGACGACGCAGCTCTACCTCATGCCCGGCTCGACCTATCACGTGGTCGACGCGCTGATCACGAACTTCCACGTGCCGCGCTCCACGCTCATGATGCTCGTAAGCGCGCTTGCCTCCCGCGACCAGATCATGGATGCCTACGCCGCCGCCATCGAGGAGCGCTACCGCTTCTTCAGCTTTGGCGACGCAATGCTCATTCAGTAGGTTACGGCGTTTTACAAACGCCGTAACCGGTCGACGCTGCAAACCCGCCAGAGCGGCAATCTGCCTTTCAACTTCGGCGGCATGACCAGGAAGATTCCGCCGTTCTGCCGAACGGCGGACCGGGCGACGCTGCGCGGGCCGCATTTGGACAATCTGACGTTCAACTTCAAGGGCGCGA
>CABQMC010000271.1 GCA_902465115.1 uncultured Collinsella sp. | reverse complement strand
CGCGACGGATACAGGTTCGAGTTCGGGGCACTCGATGAGCCGGACGAACCCAAGGTGCAGGCGCTCAAGCCGCTCGAGGAGGCGGCCGAGGTATACGGCGCTTGGCAGGATTGCGACGACATGCGCTTCAGCCCGATCATGACGGCGCGCAGGGAGTACCGCCAGAACCTCATCGACGAGTGCATGGACGTGGTCCAGGCGGTCGTCAGCCTGCTCGATGCCGAGGGGTTCACGCAGGAGGACGTGGACGCGGCAATCGAGCGCTGCAACGAGAGGAACCGAGAGAGGGGACGTTTGTGATGGAGACTTTGGATCAGATCAAGGCCGACGCGGTCGAGGTGTTCCATTTCGACCGCGAGTGCAGGCCGCAGGACAGGGCGCACGCCTATCTGGGGAAGTATCGCGTCAGGCGCGGCTACAACGACACAGCGATGCAGGTCGCGGTGACCGACATGATCGAGCGCGCCTACGAGGCGGGAAGGGCGGAGGTCGCCGGCGCGAACCTCGTGCAGAACCTGCGCCGCCAGCTGACGAGCATCGAGGCGACCGTCGGGGATGCCATCGACCTGCTCGACGAGAGCGTAGGGGGGGCGGACTGCGATGAGTGACTCGAGGGTCGGCGGCTACCCGATGGGGGTGACCGACGCCGCCATCGAGCGCCACTTCGGCGGGGACTGCAAGCCTAGGATGTGCGGGAACTGCAGGCACTTCTGCGGCAGCGACATCCACGTCGACTACGGCTACTGCCACCTCGAGTTCGAGCGCGCCTACGACGCAGAGGCGCCTGACCGCAAGGAAGGGTTCTGGCGCCTGGCGAAGTGGGCCGTGGCGTGGCTCATGGAGAACTTGCTGTACTGCGAGGACGAGTGCGGCGAGTGCCGCGACTACGAGGAGTTTGGGCTATGAGTGTCGAATTGCCGAAAGATGCCGAAGGTCGAGAGATTCCGCTTGATACCGTTGCACTGTTCAACCGTGTCGGGAACGTATACAGCATCGTGCGCTGGACATTCACCACGGACTTTGATTTGAGTGACGGATGGTCGAACAAATGGCGTGCGATTACCGACCGTGGATTTGCACTCGACCCAGCACTCGTGTACCTCACCACGCCCAAGACCGACACATGGGAGAAGCTGGAAGAGGACTTGGGCAGGGGCGCGGACGCGCTGAATTACGAAGCCTGCGCCTATTTTGGCAAGAATGCGTGCAACTGCTCATCGTGCATCGCCGACAAAGGCGAAACCTGCGAAAGGGTTGTCATGCACGACATCGCCGACCGCATCCGCAAGCTGAGGGGTGAGGACGATGTCTAACGGCTGTGTGATGTGCGGCCCGACGCGCTTCAACTTCGGCGATTACAGCGAGGGCGTCGAGATGTGGATTAACAAGACGAGCACCGGCGAGCACGTCATCGTTACCGACCCGCCGTACGCATGGAGCATCCCGATCAACTTCTGTCCGTTCTGCGGGCGCGACTTTACCAAGGAGAACAGATGAGCGAATACATCATTCATGTGGACCATACCGTCAATGTGCCGGACAGCGAGTTTAAGAACCCCGATAACGCCACCAATGAGATCTTGGAGGATTACAACTTCTTCATTGATGAGTACGAGACCGAGCGCTGCTGCGATCTGGTTGAGGTGTACTAGGAGGACTGATGGACTAAATCAAGCTGAAGCCCTGTCCGTTCTGCGGTGGCGATGCTGAGATGCAGCAGGGCAAGTATCAAGGTCTGTGCACCTTCTACGTGAGCTGCTTGGGATGCGGCGCACGGACGGACCTCGAGTACGCCGAGGAGTTCGCCGCAGATCTATGGAATGAAAGGGTGAGCTATGTTGACTAAACGAGCGATGATTTCTCAGCCCATGGCCGGCAAGACCGACGAAGAGATCGCGGAGGCGAGGGACAAGGCGCACGCCAAGCTGCGCGAGATGGGCTACGAGTTCGTGAACACCTTATTCACTGACGAGTGGTACAGCGACGAGGCCATGGAGGAGCGCGGCGTGGTGCAGGTCCCGCTGTGCTATCTCGCGAAATCTCTTGAGAACATGAGCCTGTGCCATGCGGCCTACAGAACGCACGCGGATGCCGCATCGAGCATGATGCCGCCGTCGCGTACGGGCTTGAGGTGCTGTATGAGGATTAGCGATGAAGAGCGCCGCGAGGCCGTCGAGTTCCTGCGCTCCGGCACGTGCCTATACTTTGCCGGGCATCGAAAAACGGAGCTCGATTGCAACCGGTGCATGAAAGTGAGCACGATGCTTTTCGGCCACTATCGGCCACTACGATGCACTTTGCGGGCTGGACAGCTGCGGGACCGATGCGTGGCAAAGACTTGCCGACCTCATCGACCGTCCGAGCGAGAATATCGAGCGTTCTCGGTGAGTTGGTCTCCGGCGCTTGATAAGGTTCTGCCGTGGCGGGCGAGCTTTAGGGGGTATGCGAATGGCGTGTAGGCCACCTGTAGGAGATGGGCCAAAAGGCCCATCCACAAAGTCAGCACATCCGTTGAGGGACGAGTGGGCGCTCCGGAAGGGGCGCTCCTCTTACGTCCTGTGGACGGACGAGATGATAAGGCGGATGCAGGCGCACCCGGAGCGGACGGCGGCG
>CABQMC010000270.1 GCA_902465115.1 uncultured Collinsella sp. | reverse complement strand
CGTCACCTTGTCTCAAATGCGGCCCGCTCGCTGTCCGTCCTCTACCTGCGGCGTTGTCTTGCTCCGGACGCGGCAGTTAGGGACGTTCCTTTTCTGCCGGCAGTTTGGGACACTCCTTGTAGTCATTGGGGACGTTCTTAAATGACTACTTGCTCGCGAACAGCCAGACTAGGATGATCGCCAGGATTGCGGCGACGATGCAGACGATGGCGCCGGTGAATTTGATGCGTGAGTCGCGGGTACGCTCGCGCACCGCGTCCTCGGTGGCTTCGAGCTGGGTAACCTCTCGCTCGGTCTCGGCGTGTTCGGCTTTGTCTCGGGCCAAGGATCCTGCAAGCGACTCAGTAATCTCTGGGTGGTCGTGTACTTCGTTCGCCTGTTCGATGATCGACTGCGCATGTGCGGCATCTGCTTGGGCGTTGGCGATGCTCTGCTCTTGGTCGCGGCGTGCCTTGTCCTCGGCGGCGATCTTCTCGCGCAGTTCGCGCTGGCGCGTTGCAGCGGCGGTTTTTGCGGTCTGCAGCTCGTCGCGCGCGGCATCGGCCTCTGCCGTCACGGCTTGGTGCGCGCGTTTGGCTTCGGCAATGGGGGCCTGCGCCTGTTCGACGGCCTGCTCGGCTGCGGCAAGCGAGTGTTCAAGGTCGGCGGTGATACGCGGGACATCTTCTTCGGCTTTACGCAGGGCATCTGCCGTGTCGGAGATCTGCATCGAGAGCTCGCTGGTGCGCACCGTATAGTTGGCGGGATTTGCCGAGGGATTGCGTTGCAGCTCGGCATACTCATGACGCAGTGTCTCGAGCTGGGCGCGCGTGGCGTCGACGGTTTGTTGTGCGGCGGCAATGCCGGCGTCTCGCTCGGCCTGCACCTTGTCGCGGATGCGCTTGGAATCCTCAAGACGGCGAACGAGGCGGTTGCCGGTCTCGCGCGAGCTCGCCTCGCGGGCCTCCACGGCATCGAGCGCGGCCTTCAGGCGGAGCTCGGTCGCGTCATCCTCTGTCTTCATTTGTTCGAGCTGACCCTTGAGCTCTGCTACTTTGGAAGCATGGACATCGCGATCGATTTCGGCTGCCGCAGCGGTCTTTTGCGCTGTGGCGATCGCCTGACGCTGGTCGGCGACGATCTGCTCGTAGCGGCCTGCGATATCCTGGCGCGTCTCGAGTTCCTCGGCCTGATCGGCAATGCGCTGCTCAAGTTCGGCCAGGTGGGCGCGGGCATCGGCAAGTGCCTTTTTCGCGGCGTTCATCTCGCGCATGGCCGAGGCACCCTGGGCGATAAAGGTGCCCACGGCGTTCGCAGTGTTCGAGACAGCGGTCCCCAGATCGCGGCTCGCGGCGGGGGAGTGCGGGGCGGTCGGGCGAGCGGTGTCGGCAGCGTCCGCATCGGCAGCCTGCGGCGCGGCGATATTGCCGGTACCGCCCTCGACCACAGAAAAGCCTGCTGCGTGCGGATCGACCGCATCGGCGCCAATCGTGGGGTGCTCGAGCTGCAGAAACGAGGGCTGCCCTGGTCGGCAACCGGAGTCTCGCCGGGCACAAAGGTCGAGGCCGCCTCGGCGGCCTCCTCTTCCTCGGCATCGATATCGGCATCGGCGACAGCGTCTTTCATCGCTTTGACAGCATCCATCATGGAGTCCATGACGGCATCGAGCTCTTCTTCCGAAGACACCTCGATGGGGCCCGCTGCTTGCGGGGCGTCGTCCTGTACAGGGGCGTCGTCCTGTGCGGGCGCATCGTCGTTTTGCTCATCGGCGTTTTCTGTTTCGGGGGTTTCCGCCGTAGCGCTTTCGTCCGAGATGGGGCCGTCGACGTCGGTACCATCGCAGGTCACAGCGTCAGTATCTGCGGCGACGTCTGCTGAATCATCAATATGCTGTTGAGTCTGGGGGTCCAGCTCGTCTGTCATAGGCATGTGCTCCTCATCGTTGTTTGTCACCCTATGATAAAGTCTCGCGCCGACATCCCGCGCGCCGCAGCAAAGTTTCAAAACGTGTTCGATGGCTCGATCTGATAACAATAACTCGGTCGCTATATCCAGCTTGTACTTGACAATCCCTTCGCCGAACGACGTGGTGCCGTTCGCCTACCGTGGTCTTTTATTTTCGCTTGAACACGCTAAAGTTGCATTTCAGCTTTTGGCGCGTTTATTTGGATGCGCGCAGTCGGCGGGTTCGCCCGTCGCGATTTGAAAGGACTTTGTATGGGACTTTTCACTGGTAAGACCGTGATCGTCACCGGCGGCGGCAAGGCCACGCTTAAGGACGGCTCCGCTGGCTCCATCGGCTACGGCATCGATATCGCTTTTGCCAAGGAGGGCGCAAACCTCGTCATCACCGGCCGCAACGTCGCCAAGCTCGATGCTGCCAAGGAATCCCTCGAGGCCGACTACGCCGTCAAAGTTCTGCCTGTTCAGGCCGATGTCTCGGCTGGTCAGGACAACGAGGCCGTCGTCCAGAACGTTATCGACAAGGCGATTGAGGAGTTCGGCCGCATCGACGCCGTCGTCAACAACGCCCAGGCCAGCGCCTCGGGTGTGACTATCGCCGACCACACTATGGACCAGTTTAACCTGGCCATCTACTCTGGCCTGTATGCCACCTATCTGTATATGCAGAAGGCCTATCCGCACCTGAAGGAGACCAAGGGCTCCGTGGTCAACTTT
>CABQMC010000269.1 GCA_902465115.1 uncultured Collinsella sp. | reverse complement strand
GAAAGCACTTAATGTGCTTTCCGTCTTGCGCAGGACTGTAGAGCAGCAAACTTAACCCGCGCCCGCCGGCCCCGGAGACCCTCCCGGAGGGCCCAAAAAATATTTTCAAAAAAGTTGTTGCGCACCGGACAGACTTCTGTGTATACTAATCCCCGCAGCGCACGCGAGCGGAAACAAACGCGAACGTCTGCCTGGGGAGTTAGCTCAGTTTGGTTAGAGCGCCGGCCTGTCACGTCGGAGGTCGCGGGTTCGAGCCCCGTACTTCCCGCCAACGCAATTAAAGCCACGTCTTCGGACGTGGCTTTTTGCGTTTGATGCACTTTGTTTCGATAGAACGATCGCCCTGGTGCATCTTCGCCCAGAATCCCCGCGCCTTCGGGAACGCAAGTAAAATCTAATAAGTATATCTGTCTGAACAACAGCTTTGTTGCGCAACACCTGTTCAACGAGACAGGGGGTTAGGTTATACTAAATTGCACTGTGCGCCGCATTTGATGCATTTCGCTCCAAGCGCGGCACTCAGTGGATATCCGATTTACCATTTGGATGTCCTGGCGGTCATTTAGCGTCTCGACACAAGCTCGGCCCCGGAGCTCGTTCGAGCTGTTCGTATTCCTTGAAAGGGGAAAAATGGACATATCGAGGAAGACTGATTACGCCCTTCGCATGCTGGCGATGCTTGCCGAGGATCCGGAGCGTTTGCTTTCTGTTCGCACCGCTGCCGAAGAGGTCAATGTCCCGTATTCGTTTGCCCGCTCGATTCAGCACGGTTTGGTCCAGGCCGGTATTGTGGAGAGCCTGCGTGGCGTCCACGGTGGCATGCGTCTCAAGGTCAGTCCGGACGACGTCACTATCCGCCAGGTCGTCGAGGCCGTTCAGGGTCCTATGGTTATGAACGATTGCACCGCGCCCGATGGTGACTGTGCGCGCATGGGCGCGTGCTGCTATCATCCCCTGTGGGCCGGAGCTCAGGCGTTGATGCGCGACTACCTCGATTCCGTTTCGCTCGGCGACATCGTCGCTCACCGCCAGTTCCCGGCCGTCGATCCCAAGTTCGCCGACCGCGAAGCGTTTCCCGAGTACGCCATCTGCGCGTGCGCTTACCGGGAGGAATAGCGCCGCATAAGGAGCATAGCCATGATCCAGGACCCCTTTCGTTCGATGATTCGTTCGGAAGGGGTCCTGCGTTATCGCGACCTTCCGTGGCGCCGCACACGCGATCCGTACATCATTTGGCTTTCTGAGGTCATGCTGCAGCAAACGCAGGTGCCGCGTGTGGAGGCGCGCATGCCGGTGTGGCTCGATCGTTTTCCGACTGTGCAGGCGCTTGCCCAGGCCGCGCCTTCCGATGTTTTGGACGCTTGGCAGGGCATGGGCTACAACCGACGCGCTCTGGCGCTTCATGGGGCCGCTCAACGGGTCGTAGAGGATTGGGGCGGGGAGTTTCCGCGCGAGACGCGTGACCTGGTCGCCCTGCCTGGTATTGGCCCGGCAACGGCGCAGGGTATCCGGTCGTTTGCGTTTGATCTTCCGGGCGTGTATCTGGAGACCAACGTGCGCACGGTCTTTTTGCATCATTTCTTTCCCGATGTACCGGCTGTTCCCGATCGCGAGCTGGTGCCGCTGATCCAGGCTGCTTGTCCGGCGGCTCCCGGTGCGTCGGCGGACGAGATTGCGCCCTTTGCCGCGCCTCAAGACGATGCCGACACGCCACGCGCGTGGTATTACGCGTTGCTAGATTACGGTGCATATCTAAAAAAGACGTTGCCCAATCCGTCCAGGCGCTCGGCGGGCTATAGTCGTCAGTCCAAGTTTGAGGGCTCGCGTCGCCAAAAGCGCGCGCATATCGTGCGTATGTTGCTGGCAGCGCGCGATGGCCAGCCGGCGGGGATTACGGTTGATGAAGCTGTTGCAGGCGTTAACGAGATGGAGACGGCAGCCGGCCGAGATTCGGTCGAGCGCGAGCTGGTCGCAAGTATTCTTGCCGATCTGGAGCGTGAGGGCTTTTGCCGAGCCGAGGGCGATCGCTGGCTGAGCATCTAGCCTGTGCAAATCTGAAGAACAGGATTGTAAGGTTTAGATTTCCGGCATGAGGGCATCCTAAAGACAAGGCCGCTCGAAGCCTACGGGCGGCATGCGTTGAAGGGAAGTACACCTATGGATTTTGAGAGCTCCCAAACCAAGAAGAACCTCGAGACCGCTTTTGCCGGTGAGTCCCAGGCACACACCAAGTATCGCTACTATGCCTCCAAGGCCAAGAAGGACGGCTACGTTCAGATCTCGAACATCTTTGCCGAGACGGCCGGCAACGAGTCCGAGCACGCCAAACTGTGGTTTAAGTATCTGCACGATGGCGCCGTCCCCGATACCCTGGACAACTTGCGTGATGCCGCTGCGGGCGAGAACTACGAGTGGACCACGATGTACGACGAGTTTGCCAAGACCGCCGAGGAGGAGGGCTTTGTCGAGATCGCCGAGAAGTTCCGCGGTGTCGCCGCCGTCGAGAAGGCCCACGAGGAGCGCTACAACAAACTCGTCGAGCGCATCGAGTCGGGCGAGGTGTTTGAGCGCGAGGGCGTGAAGGTGTGGAAGTGCCTGAACTGTGGGCACCTGCACGTTGGTGCCGAGGCGCCTGAGGTGTGCCCGGTGTGTAACCAC
>CABQMC010000268.1 GCA_902465115.1 uncultured Collinsella sp. | reverse complement strand
TTAGCTGAGCGACTTTGCGAAGCAAGGGGAGCGAAGATAAAAACCCAGCCCGCCGCGGGGCACCCGGGGACCGCAGGGACGGGAGCAGCTATACTACTCTCAGTAGTTAAGGGTCGCGGATCCGCCGCGTCACCGCTCTCAACAGGAGGTCTTTGTTTATGGCAGATCAGAAGCCGGTTGTCGGGATCATTATGGGCTCCAAGTCCGATCTGGGCGTTATGGAAGGCTGCACCGCCGAGCTCGAGGAGCTCGGTGTGCCCTATGAGCTCGTCATTGCGAGCGCACATCGCACGCCGGCGAAGGTCCACGAGTGGGCTTCGACTGCCGCCGATCGCGGTATCAAAGTGATTATCGCCGCCGCCGGCAAGGCCGCTCACCTGGGTGGTGTCGTGGCTGCCTTTACGCCGCTGCCGGTCATCGGTGTGCCTATGAAGACGAGTGACCTGGGCGGCATGGATTCGCTGCTGTCGATGGTGCAGATGCCTTCGGGCGTGCCCGTGGCCTGCGTTGCCATCAACGGCGCCAAGAACGCCGCCATCTACGCCACGCAGATTCTGGGCGCATGCGACCCCGAGTACCGCAAGGTTATCGAGAAGATGAAGCAGGAGATGGCCGACGCCTAGACGTTCCGCCGTTTCGCCGCAGTATAAGGAGAGCCATGTCCGACTATCAGGGAAAACGATTCAAGGCTTCTCAGATTCCCGATCCGTCGAAGCCGGGTGCTGCCCATGCGGCGCAGCAGGGTCGGACATCCTCTCCTCAGCAGCCGCGCGCGCCGCGTTCTGTAACGCCGACGTCCCATCGCCGTCAGGATACGCCGGCTGCGTATCGCCCTTCGTCTTATAGCACCGCTAAGAAGCCGCCCCGGTCTTCATCGCATGCCGCGCCGTCGGATTACACCGAACCGCCGCGCAAAAAGCGCCGCTCCATTATTCCTATTCTGCTCATTATCGTGGGCATCGGTCTGATTGTTGCCGCCGCTGCCATCTTTATCAATGCTCAGATTGGCTATAAGCAGGCGAGCGATTCGTATCAGAAAATCGAGAAGCAATATATAAGCGACAAGGACGCCAGCGGCGTGCCGATTATCGACTTTGATGCACTTGCCCAGACGAATCCCGAGGTTGTGGGTTGGATTTACGCGCCCGGCACCAACATCAACTATCCCGTCGTGCAGACCAACAACAACTCCAAATACCTCAACACGCTGTTCGACGGTACGGCCAATGCATCTGGGGCCATTTTCCTGGATAGCGATGACACCGCGCCGGGAATGGTTGACCAGCAGACCACGATCTACGGCCACCATATGAACGATGGGTCGATGTTCAACGTGATTTCGGATACGACTGACCAGGCAACGTTCGATAGCATTGAATATGTGTACTACATCACACGGGATGCTACGTATAAGCTGCGTCCGCTGGCGACCAAGGTCGTTGAGGATACGTACTCCAAGGCGCGCACGCCCAATTTTGAGGGCGACGACGGGCTCAAGAACTACCTGTCCGAGATGCTCGACGGTGCCTCTGCCGTGGCGAGCGATGCCACTGATCGTGCTGCTTCGGCAACCAAGGTCGTAACGCTTGTGACCTGTCGTTCGTTATCGCTGAGCAACACACGTGCCGTCATGGTGCTCACGCCGGTCGAGGAATAGATAATGGGCTACTCAATGACGGTGAAAGGGGAAATGATGCTCGAGAATGGCAAAACGATGCCTTCGGTTGATGCTTGGCTGCGCGAGGCCAAGGCCGATGCTTCGGCGGCAGGCTGTGGGATGTATCTGACACATAACGGTGTGGTGCGCGCGACGCCCAAGTCCGAGGCGCGCGGTGTCGAGACCGATGGCGTGGCGCCGGGCCACAAGGTGGGCGGCATGGTGTTTGGCTACGACGCCAGCAGGGTGCAGGCTGCTATCGAGGCCACGCGCGCGATGCCGGGTATCGGCTATGTGCGCGTGTGGCTGGCGAACGGCGAGCTTGCCGTAGGTGACGACATCATGCTCGTGCTCATTGGCGGGGACATTCGCCCGCACGTGGTCGATGCCCTGCAGGCGCTCGTTGGCACCATCAAGAATGAATGCGTGAGTGAGGTCGAGCGCGAGGCGTAGAGGCTTGCGTCGATAGAAGGCTCGTTTATAAAAATGCCCGCCGGTACGTGTGATACCGGCGGGCATTTTGCGTTTTGGGCGCGGTGGACGCTACACGCGCGTCGCATCCTTGGGGCTCATGGTCATGCTCTGGAAGCGATTCTCCATAAAGTCATTATCGAAGTACTTGCCGTAGAACTGCGCAACGGGAATATCCGGTTCCGTGCCGTTGACGCGCTGATACCAATAATCGAGCGACTGCAGCGTCATAACGCCATCGACCAGCATAATGATGGTAAAGATGACGGTGGCCGAGTAGCGGCTCTTCCACGGAATCATGTTGATGAGCTTGAGTAGCCTCGGCAGCAGCAGCTTGATCCAGATGAGGCCACCCAGACCCCACAGGCAGGCGAAGCCCGTGCAGGTACGTCCGCCGGTAAGGACGGCGAGCGGATCGGGCATGCCAAAGAGCTTCATATGCGAGTAGCTCCACGAGACCACGCCAAACGAGGTTTGCATAAACCAGCCCACGAACACCTCAAAGCTTGCGCCGAGCAGCGCGCTCACCAA
>CABQMC010000267.1 GCA_902465115.1 uncultured Collinsella sp. | reverse complement strand
CTGGGGCGACGTGCTGGAGCTGCGCTACTGCGAGGACCGCACACTGCAGGAGATCGCGGGGACGCTGGGCGTGTCGGTGAGGTCCATACAGGCGGACCTGTCTGCGGCTCTTGACTGGGTGGACCTCACCGGCCTCGCCCGTGCGCGACAAGGGCGAGGAGCTGCCGAGATATAACTTAATAATAGCTAAGATTTATATAGTAATAACTATTAGCATATGTTAATATATAGTTGACGATAGAAAGAAGGTGACATGCAGAGACGCGAACTGGTCCGCATCCTCGAGGAAGCCGGCTTTATCTCCAAGGGCGGCACCAACCACGAGAAGTTCGTCAAGGGCGACAAGCTCGTGCTGGTGAAGCGCCACAGGGAGATCGAGGACCAGATAGCCAAGAGGATTCTGAGACAGGCGCGGCTTCGTTAGCCCCGCCCCTTTGGGCTACGTCTTGCATCGCCCACGTAAAGGAGACGTGAATGGTTTACGTATGGGAATTCGAATTCTTTGATTCTGGAGGCATGGTCGATGCCGTGCCGTGCGGTTCGCTCGGAGGAGGCGGCACGTTCGGGTCCGACTTGAACGATGCCGTCGCGAGCGCGGCCGACTACCTCGCCTGCATGGTCGACGATCACCTCATGGGCGGGGTCGACCTTCCCGCGCCCGACTTCGGCCATGAGCCACTGAACGGGGGCAAGATCATCGCCATCGCCGTCAGCCGTGAGCTCGGTGACATTCCCGCCGTCACCGCAGCCGATGCCGCCCGCATGCTCGGCGTCAGCTCGGCGAGGGTGTCGCAGCTGATAGGCGCGGGGTTGCTCGACTCGTGGAGGGACGGCACCAAGCGCATGGTGTCCAAGGCCTCCGTCGAGGCCAGACTCGCCGATTCACCCAAGGCTGGGCGCCCGAAAGAGGCTCCCGTCGCCGTATAATACAAGTGCTGGTTCGCGTCAGCATGTCGGCCCCGATCGCCATGTGCGGTCGGGGCCTTTCTCTTGGTTCGCTATTGCGTGTCATTACGTGTGATTGCCAACTATTGCATGTGATTGCCGACAATTGCGCGTGATTGCATACGATTGCCGACAATTGCGCGCGATTGCGTGCCGTTGCGCGTTGCGATTGGGATATAACTAGGGTGTCGATTCGCAGCGCCGCCCGCGCGGTGTGCGGGTCGGATGTGCGTGGAAGCACAGATGAGTGGCCGGGGTTCCCTTCAGCAGTTCAGGGACCCCGGCCTTTCTATGGAACGACAACGTAATGAGGTGGGTCCGTGGTCACACGCGAGGCTATCGTCCGTGCCGCCAACAGGTACGACACCGTGATGGCGTGGGCATTCCGCCGCGCCCTGGGCATCGCCCGCCGCGCGGGCGGGCGCAAGTGCAAGGGGGCCGGCAAAGCCGTCGAGCGTCTGCGCTACGCGGGGCTCGAGGAGTGCATGGCCAACCGGGGTCGCTCTCCCGTGGAGCGCTAGGCGTGGCGTCCAAGACCCGCTACGCCAATGGCCACGCCCGCCGGCAGGTGCGCGCCTGGCTCAAGGCGCAGGGGCTGCCGTGCCACATCTGCGGCATGGCCATCGACTACGACCTGCCGGCCGGAGACCCGATGAGCTTCGAGGTGGACGAGATCGTGCCCGTGTCCAAGGGCGGCTCGCCCATCGACCGCGCGAACGTCGCGCCGGCCCACCGGATCTGCAACGAAAGACGGGGCAACCGCGATCTTTGCGATGGCCCTCGGGCCCGCGACCTGCCGTGCCCGACGTCGCGCCGCTGGTAGCGCCGCCGATGGTGGGGGCACCCCCTCCCCGGGGGCCGAAGGCTCGCCCCACGGCATTGCGCCTTTTTTGCGCAGGCCCCGAAACCGAGTCCATACCGGGAGGTGCATGGAATGTCCACGAAGTCCACGAAGCCGAGGGGCAAGCCCTGGACCGCGGACGAGCGGGAGTTCGTCAAGAACGCGTACCCGGCGCTCGGACCTGCGGCTATCGCGAAGAAACTCAAGAGGTCGCGCTCGGGTGTGTGCGCCCTCATCAAGAGGATGAAGGAGAGCGGCGAGATTGCGACCGGCGAGTCCACGGGGGAGTCCGTGGGCGCGGGCGTCTCGGCGCCTCCCGCGGACGGCCCAGACGGCCGCCAGGACACGCTCGGGAGGCTCCGGTGGGTGCGGCAGATCATCGAGCGCCAACTCTACGACGCCGAGCCCAGCCAGGCGGCCCGGCTCGCCAAGGAGTACCGCGAGACGCTCGAGCAGATTGAACGAATAGAGGGGGCTGGGGAGGACGGTGGAGACGATGTCATCATCAACGCCGTCTCGGTCCTGCGCGACGTCCTCGGCTAAGCCGAGGCTCCGCCTCGTCCAGCCCTACGAGAGGTCCATCGGCTCCCTCGCGGTCGAGCTCGCCCCGACGATGGGATACGAGCTCGTGCCGTGGCAGGAGCAGCTCGCCCACGACATCGGCGCCGTGGACGCCAACGGAAAATGGGTCCACCCGCGCGTCGGCATCTCGGTCGAGCGCCAGCAGGGCAAGTCGATCGTTCTCATCGTGTGGGTCGCGGTCATGGCGGCGCTGGCCGGCTACAAGGTGCTGTGGACCGAGCATAACTACTCGACGACCATGGAGATGGTCGACCGCTTCAGGAAGATCTTCGGGCGCCGCCCCGGCGACACGTCGGAGGG
>CABQMC010000266.1 GCA_902465115.1 uncultured Collinsella sp. | reverse complement strand
TTGAGCCCGAGGGCTACGTGCGTCAGTGGAAGGCCGCTCAGGCCGGCGACTGGGCTGCCGTCAAGGCCGAGCAGGATCGCCTCAATGAGATTTCGCACATCTGGGATGTCACCTCGGGCGTCCAGGGCTATGCCGGTGGCGTCGGCGCCTTCAAGACCGCTATGAACCTCATGGGTATCTTCGACAGCCCGACCATGCCGCGCCCGGTGAAGGCCATGACCGGCGAGAACGTCGAGGCGATTAAGAAGGTCCTCCAGGACAACGGTCTCCTGTAAAGCTTCCCCGGGCACCCGATCTTGGGGCTCAAGCGGTCGAGCGTGACCCATTAGGTCAACGCCCGACCGCTTTCACCCCAACCTCGGGCACCCGGGAAACCTTTACCAAGCTGCGGCGATAACGCAGCCTTCATTTCCTGTAGTTGTTTTTTATCTCCTAAGGAGAGCGACATGGAGAACAAGTACGTTTGCTCTGTCGATATCGGCGGAACTAAGATCGCGACTGCCATCATGGAGTACCCGGCTGACGGTAGTGTGCCCCATCCCGTTTTTGAGGCCGAGGTTCCTACCGAGGCCCAGGAGGGCGGCGAGGCCGTCTTCCAGCGTATCGAGGCGTCCATCAAGGCCGCTCTTGAGGCGAATCCCGATGTCGAGGTCCTCGGTGTCGGTATCGGTGCCGCAGGCGTCGTCGATCCCAAGACGGGCGCTATCGCGTATGCCAACGAGATCATGCCCGGCTGGTCCGGCGTTCAGTTGGGGCCGCGCCTGCGCGAGGACCTTGGTCTTCCCGTTGCCGTTGTGGGCGACGTGCAGGCTCATGCTCTGGGCGAGGCCCACTGGGGCGTCGGCAAGGGCAAGTTCTCCGTCTTGTGTCTGGGCATCGGTACGGGCATCGGCGGCGCATATGTCGAGAACGGCCGCGTGATGCAGGGCTTCCATGGTGCTGCCGGTCATATGGGCCACATCGAGTGCTCGGCTGCCGCCGGCATTCCCTGCGCCTGCGGACGTTCTGGTCATCTTGAGTCGGTTGCTTCGGGTACTTCCATTGGTCGTATGTACGATGAGCGCTTTGGTCGCGTCGACCCCAGCCGTCCTTCGGTCGGTCGCGATGTGAACGACCTGTGCCGTGCGGGCGACGCAAAGGCGACCGAGGTCATCCATGACGCCGGCTTTGCGCTGGGTGCCAGCTTGGGCTCGCTCGCTAACATCCTGGACCCCGAGGTCATCGTGCTTTCGGGTGGCGTGATTCACCAAGGTCCCGATTGGCGTTCACAGACGTGGAAGGATTCGGTGCACGAGGGCTATGCCAGCCAGGCGCTCGATCCGCTTCAGGACACGCCGATCCTCATCGGTTCTCTGGAGGGCGATGCTCCGCTCATCGGTGCCGCTGAGCATCTTCTTGCCTCGTTGAAGTAAACGAATCTTCTGTAGGAGCCTCCCGAGACAACACGCCTCGGGAGACTGTTCTGAGAAAGGTTGCAGCCTTATGACCGTCGATCCTTTGATTCAATCCCTGAAGGGTAAGCTCGTCGTGAGCGTTCAGGCGTATATGGGCGAGCCGCTTCGTACGCCCGAGACCATGGCTCAAATGTCTCGTGCTTGCGAGCTCGGCGGCGCCGCCGCCATTCGCTGCCAGGGCCTTGCCGACATTGCCGCCATTAAGGGTCGCTGTGAGGTTCCTGTTATCGGCCTGTGGAAGGATGGGCACGAGGGCGTTTACATCACGCCGACGCTGCGTCACGCCCGCGCCTGCGTTGCTGCGGGTGCCGATATCGTGGCGATCGACGCCACCGATCGTCCGCGTCCCGACGGCAAGTCGGTCGAGGATACCTTCCGCCCGCTGCACGAGGAGGGTGTGCTCCTGATGGCGGATTGTGCCACCATCGAGGACATTCGCCGTGCGGTTGATATGGGCTTCGACCTTGTATCTACCACGCTTTCTCACGGTGTCGCTGCCATCGACTGCACCATGGCCGATGGCCCCGATCTGCCGCTCCTGCGTCAGGCGACCGAGGAATTCCCCGGTCTTCCCATCATCTGCGAGGGCCGCGTGCACACGCCCGAGGAGGCTCGCGCCGCGATCGATGCTGGCGCCTGGGCCGTTGTCGTCGGCACCGCCATCACGCACCCCACGAGTATTACGAGTTGGTTCAAGGCTGCGCTTGAGGCGTAAGACAGGCCTCGTATCCGCTCGGGGCGGTATACTCAATATAGGCAATTGACCGCGCGGGATCCGGGTTGCTGGGTCCCGCGCTTGTTTTCGGGAGGCAGCACATGCAAAAGGGAGATGCCATGGATGCGGCGGAGCGCTCGGAGCGCATCCCCGATATCGTCATCATCACCGGAATGTCCGGATCGGGCCGCACGCAGGCCATGCACGTGTTCGAGGACATGGGCTATTTTTGCATCGATAACCTGCCTCCACGTCTCATCGCCCAGCTTGCCGAGCTCGTCGGCATCAATACGGGCGTGGGCAGGCATCTCGCCGTCACCTGCGATTTGCGTAGCCAGGGACTGTTTGACGAGTTGCTCGATGCGGTCGCCGCGCTCGAAGAGCGCGAGATGAGCTGCGACATCGTGTTCCTGGAGGCTTCTGACGAGGTGCTGATTCGTCGCTACAGCGAAAATCGCCGCCGTCATCCCATTGCCAAGCCGGGGGAGACTACGGCCGATGCCATTCAGCGCGAGCGCCTTCAGCTTCAGGGC
>CABQMC010000265.1 GCA_902465115.1 uncultured Collinsella sp. | reverse complement strand
ATCGGCACAACACCCGTCAGCTGCGGCGTGAAACTGCCATCATCCGTACCGGAAACGGAACCTTTGCGCTCGATGGTCGCGCTGTTGCGCACGGTGTCGTACGAGCTCGTATCGTTCATCTTGGTGTGATAAACGATGCAGTAGGTGGCGTACTTATCCTCAAGGTTGTTCGGGAACGTATAGGAAAAGAAATTATCCTTAGGTTCAAGTTTTCTTTCACAAATCTTGACTCCGCTCGCCTCCGAGTCGCCTTTGTAAACCGTAAAGTTGCCCGTATACGTCTGTTTTCCGTCCAGATTATCGGTGAACATGTATCCGCTCATGTCGGCCTTAAGCTTGCCTTGGTTGAGCTTGACCGTCCACTTGATGTCCGACGGCGTGCCTGAGCCATTGGACTTCTTGATCATGTCATAGCCGAATGTAACAGGCTCAGCCGTAGCTGTTCTGTTATCGCTGTCGCTTGAGCCAGCCCAATTCCACGTTGCCTTATTCTCAGCTTTGATCAAATCGCCGCCGTTCGCGGCAACGCCGCTCTTCAGCACCGTATCGTACGTGATCGTGTGGTTGCCCCGGTAAAGGTTGCCCAGGCTGTCGAGGGTTACGACCTGGCCGTCGATCATCGGCTGGGAGTCAAGCTTCTTGCCGTCGAGCTTGAAACTGTCGTTCACAAAGTCGAAGTTGTCGCCCAGCGTATCAGTGAAGCTAACGTCCGTAGCATACGACTCTACGGTAAGCGTAACAGTCCAGGCAACCTTGGCCACGCCATCTGCGCCCTGGGAGAAGGTCCCCGACTTCGTCCCCGTGACTTTGCCGTCCTTGATAGGGATTTTGATCGCTCCCACACCAGGGAACACGACAGATGCGTTGCCGCCTGAGCCGGTGCCCTTGTCTGCAAGCTCGAACGAGAAATTGGCTCCGACATAAATCTCCGCAGGGTTTGACGCAAGCCAGTTTTTGTCAAACGCAAAGATGACCTTATTGTCCTTAATCTTCCACGTGCCAGCCTTGGCGGCAGTGGCTTCCGAACCCTCCATGAGGTCGCCGCCGTCGTTGTCGTCAACGACAATGGTGTCGGGCAGCTTATAGACAGCGATGTTCTTCTCGGGCGTAGGCGCCTTGCCGCCTTTGAATTGTGCCGAGAAAGCTCCATAGAGCGTCGAAGTGGACGTTACGGGATCCTCGAGCTTTTGAGTATGGTGCTCATCGGTATACAGCCTGACATCAACCGTCGCCGTATCCCCATCGATCGCAATCGGATCGGGCTTTGCAACGTCATCGGCGCGCACGGGGGCCGCACCGTAAAACACTGCGGCGGTGAGGCAAATCAAAATGAAAATCAGAGCCGCCATACCCAGCGACCGTGAGCGGTGTGCGTCCATAGTTGTCCCCTAATTCCTACAACACAGTGTGGAATACGGCGAATCGTCGGATCGAACACAAGCCCCAACATCAACGAGAACCTACCTAGCGCATTGCAAGAACCCATTGGGGAGCACCTTCTAAGACGGTTCGTCTATGCCACAATGCATAAAATAATATATAGATACCAATCATGTAAACCGCAGGTTAATAGGTCTTTTAATTTAATACCAGTTGATATTTATCTGTTAACAGTTTTGCATCATACCGGCTATATTCAGTGGAATTATGTATATGTTTAAACAACTTTACTTTGGCTGGGAAGCCAATCGGAGGGATAGTCGCCCCAGCTGTGGTGCAAACTAACCCGTCCCCCTTGCACCAAAAAGGGCGCCGACCATCGCGATCGACGCCCTTTCTTATTGGCGATTATAAGCCCCAGCGCTTATTTGTTGACCTGGCCGGCGCGGACGGCGGCCTTCTTGCGGTCGATGGCGTTGAGCAGACGCTTGCGCAGACGAATGTTCTTGGGAGTAATCTCGACCAGCTCGTCGTCGGCGATGTACTCCAGCGCTTCCTCCAGCGAGAAGGTGCGGGGCGGCACCAGCTGGACGGAGATATCGGAGGTCGAGGAACGCTGGTTACCCAGGTTCTTGGTACGGGCAATGTTGACGACCATGTCGCCAGCCTTGCTGCGCTCGCCCACGATCATGCCCTCATAGCACTCGGTGCCCGGCTCAACAAACAGCTGGCCGCGCTCCTGCAGCGTACCCAGAGCGTAGGCAACGGCCTTCTCGGTGGTCATGGAGATCATGGCGCCGTTCTGACGGTTGCCGATCTCGCCGGCGTAGGGACCGTACTCCAGGAAGGTGTGGTAGAACACGCCCTCGCCGTGGGTGACGTTCATGATGCGATTCTTAAGACCCATGATGCCGCGGGTCGGGATCTTAAACTCAAGGTGCGTCACGATGCCCGAGGTGTCCATGCTCGTCATGATGCCGCCGGAGGTACCGAAGACCTCAACGACCTTGCCCGAGTACTCGTCCGGGCACTCGACGACGGCCTGCTCGACAGGCTCCATCTTGTTGCCGTTCTCGTCCTTCTTAAACAGGACGCGGGGACGGCCGACCTGGAACTCAAAGCCCTCGCGGCGCATGGACTCCATCAGGACGGACAGGTGCAGGATGCCGCGGCCCGAGACCTCGACGCCGCTCTTGTCCTCGAGCTCCTCGATCTTCATGGTCACGTTGTTCTCGGCCTCGTTGAACAGGCGCTCCTTGAGCTGACGGGCGCCCACGATGTCGCCGTCGCGGCCGACGAGCGGGGAGGTCGAAGCCTCGAAGACGATGGACAGGG
>CABQMC010000264.1 GCA_902465115.1 uncultured Collinsella sp. | reverse complement strand
ACGTTGCCATTGTCGCGGCGATCAGGATGCACGAATCCGTTCCCACACTCATAAACTGCGCGTACGCAAGCGATAGGACAACATTGCTGACGCCCGCGATCTTTAGGAACTCCCAGCCAGCGGCAAGCCCCATGAGCGTGAGCAGCGACACGATGCCACCGGAATTGCCAAGCATAAACATAAGCTGGCCCAACAGCATGCCCAGATAGCTGCCCGCCGGCGCCGTAATGCACAGCGAAACCGGAACCATGACAAGCATGGTTGCAAACGGAACGAACGAAAACGCCACGGCCTTAGGGATAACGCGCTTAAAGAAACACTCCAATCGCCATAGCACGGGCACCGAGATGAGAACCGGAATAACAGTCGTCGTGTAATCGTTGACCGGCGCGGGAAGCAGACCATACACGGAAGTCATCGATGCCCCCGTCGTCGAGGCGGCATCAACGAGCTTAAGCAGATCGGGTGCAATCAATACGCCGCCCAGCATCATGCCCAGCTGCTCCGAGCAACCGAGCTGGCGGGCGGCCGCCCAACCAAGATAAATGGGCAAAAAGTAGTAGCCGGCGTTATAGAGCCAACTGTAGAACAGGCGATGGATTTCGGAATCGGCAGACCACAGGCCCAGCATGCCCTCGCCCATAATGACGGCGACGGTGCGGAACAACGCCGCGCAGACAATAAACGGCAGCGCCGACATCATGCTTTTGGACAGATAGTCCACCACGGCCATGGCGTTTGATGAAACCGTCGTTGCAAACGTGGTGTTGGAAACTTGTGACATGGAACGCCTTTCCCAATGTGACATGCGGGCTGCCCCTTTGTCACATCGTGCGGTACTGACCGATTGCGCGGTACTTTTCGTAGCGGAGGTTTGTGAGGGTTGCCTCGTCGAGCTGCCCAAGCGTATCGAAGGCATCAAATGCCGAGGACATGACGGCACCGGCGATCTCCTCATGCGACAGGCCCCTATCGTCAACAATGCCGTCGATGATGCCGAGCGCCAACAGATCGGGAGCCGTGAGCTTCAGCGCCTCGGCGGCCTCATTCGCGCGGTCGGTATCCTTCCACAGGATCGACGCACAGGCCTCGGGGCTCACGACCGAATAGGCCGAGCTCGAGAGCATCAGGATGCGGTCGGCCACGGATAGCGCCAGCGCGCCACCAGAGCCGCCCTCGCCTGTCACCACCGAGACAATCGGCGTCTTAAGGCCGCTCATCTCCATGAGATTCTGGGCAATCGCCTCGCCCTGGCCGCGCTCCTCGGCACCGATGCCGCAAAACGCGCCCGAAGTATCGACCAGGCACAGAACCGGTCGACCAAACTTTTCGGCCTGGCGCATAAGGCGACGCGCTTTGCGGTAGCCCTCGGGATGTGCCATGCCAAAGTTGCGACGCATGCGCTCTTTGGTCGTGGTGCCGCGCTCGATGGCGATGACCGTTACGGGGCGCCCGTCTTTCCAGCCAATGCCAGCCACCACAGCGGCGTCGTCGCCAAAGTAGCGGTCGCCGTGCAGCTCCACAAATCCATCCAGGCCCAGCGAGATCATCTCGCCTGCCGTGGCGCGATCTGCCGAGCGGGTCTGTTTGACAATCTCGAGCGCGGTTTTTGGTGCGGCCGAGCGCTTGAACAAGTGTCCCAACTTTTTGCCGCGGCGACCCGTATGCACAATCTCGTGCGGTGCCCCCAGGCCGGGCACGTGCCCTTCGTGCAGCGCCAGCAGCTCGCCCACCGTGAGCGCAATCTCGCCACGCGGAACGACGGCATCGCAAAAGCCGTGCTCCAGCAAAAACTCGGAGCGCTGGAATCCCTTGGGCAGGCGCTTGTGCATGTTCTGCTCGATCACGCGCGGGCCGGCAAATGCCGTCAGGGCATCGGGCTCGGCCAGGATAATATCGCCCTCCATGGCAAAGCTCGCGGTTACGCCGCCGGTCGTGGGGTCGGTGAGCACCGTGATATACAGGCCGCCCGCCTCACTGTGGCGCCTAACCGCCGCAGAAATCTTGGCCATCTGCATAAGCGATGTCACACCCTCTTGCATGCGTGCACCGCCCGAAACGGTAAAGCCGACAACTGGCAATCCCAGCTCGGTCGCATGCTCAAATGTGCGACAGATCTTCTCGCCCACCACGGAACCCATCGAGCCCATCATAAAGTTGGCGTCCATAAAGAAGAGCGCCGTATCGCAACCGCAGATTTTGCCCTTGCCGCACACAACGGCATCGCGCTCGCCCGAACGCTCGCTCACGCTCTTGAGCTTGTCGGCATAGCTGGGAAACGAGAGGAAATCCTCCGACGCCAGATTGGCATCCCATTCCTCAAACGTTCCCTCGTCGACCGTCATGCGCATGCGCGCGCGACCGCTCACGCGAAAGTGTTTGCCACAACGAGGGCAGACCTCGAGGTTGTCGTGCAGGCGTGCCTCATCGATCACGCGGCGGCACTCCGGACACTTGATAAACACGTGGCGCGCGGGAAACTCGGCGCACGACTCGGTCATCGGCCCCTCGAGGACGTTGACCGTCTTCGCTTTTCTATTCATCAGCATAGAGATGCCCCATCAGATCGATGTGGTACATGCCCGACAAGAACTCATCGTTTGCCAGCACGTCGAGCTGCAGTTCGCTGTTTTCGCTCACGCCCTCAATCACGAGCTCGCCCAGGGCCGAGCGCATCTTGCGAATGGCGCCGTCACGCGTGGGCGCACACACGATGAGCTTGCC
>CABQMC010000263.1 GCA_902465115.1 uncultured Collinsella sp. | reverse complement strand
GCGCTTGCGGGCGCTGTTCTCGCACGGCATCCTATTCGCCCCTCAGCTCGGAGAGCGCGTCGGCGATCTGCGCGCGCTTGGCGGGGAAAAGGTGCGCGTAGCGGTATGTGATGTCGATGGCCTCGTGTCCCACGCGCTCGGCGATGTCGAGGGCGGAGAAGCCCATGTTGATGAGTAGGCTCACGTGGCTGTGGCGAAGGTCGTGGATGCGTATCCGCTTCACGCCCGACGCCTTGCAGCCGCGGTCCATCTCGTGCACGAGGAAGTGCTTCGTGAAGCCGAAGAGCCTCTCGTCGGGCGCCACGTCATCGCGCATCTCGATGAACTCCGCCATCTCGTCGCGGAGGAACGCGGGCATCTTGATCGTGCGCACCGATTTGCGCGTCTTCGGCTTCGTGATCACGTCCTCGCCGCGCAGGCGCTGGTAGGACTTGTTTATGCGCAGCTCCGACGTCTCCATCAGGAAGTCCGAGGGCGTGAGCGCCATGAGCTCGCCGCAGCGTATGCCCATCCAGTAGAGCACCTCGAAAGCGTAGAAGGCGAGTGGTTTGTCGGAGATGGCCTCCGAGAAGCGGAGGTACTCGTCCTTGGTCCAGAACTGCATCTCGCCGGCCTCCTTGCTGCCCATCTTGTCCACCTTGTGGACGGGGTTCTTCTCCAGGTTGTAGTAGCGCTCGGCGTGGTTGAAGATGGCGTTTAGCTGGTTGTTGATGATCCTCAGGTAAGTGGGCTTGAAGCCGTCGCCGTCCGCCCTTGTTGATCCAGTGAGAGAGTTCTGCCACCTGACGATGTCGACGGGCCGTATGTCGCACATGCGCATGTCGCCGAAGAACGGCAGGAGCTTGCTCTGGATGATGTTCTCCTTGGTAAGCCAGGTGTGCTCGCGGACCCTCGGCCTCACCTCCGCCTCGTAGATCTTGCAGAAGTCGGCGAAGGTCATGTCCATGGCGTCGTCCTTGAGGGCCTTGAAGTTCTTCTCCCACAGGAGTGCCTCGAGCTCGGTCTGGAAACCTTTCTTCGTCTTGTGCCGCTTGGCCCCGCGCGCGTCGCGGTAGTAGAACTGCACGTAGAAGAGCCCCGTCTTCTTGTCCTTATAGGCTGGCATCGTCCACCTCCGGGAAGTAGCGGGCATCGAACAGGTCGCTGCGGACGCGTCCGCGAATCACCACGCGCCCGAGGGCCTCCTGCTCCTTGTTCATCTGGCGGATGACCTCGTAGGCGCTGCCTTTCTTGATCTTCAGGCGCTCCGCCACCTCGTCGGCGGTGAGCATGCTCGGCCTCGGCGTCTTTGCCACCGGCTGTTCCATCTTGGACCTCCTATCTATCCGTACGTATACGTACGCTCGTATTCCCGAGAATAATCGTACGTATCTGTACTGTCAATAGAATTGCGTACAAACTCGTACGCTGATAGAATGGTCGCCGACGAAATCCATAGGAGGGCACATGGCGACAGGCGACAACATTCGGCGGCATCGCAAGGCGAAGGGCTTTACGCAGGCCCAGCTCGCCGATGCCGTAGGGCTTACCGAGGGTGCGATCAGACACTACGAGAGCGGCATCCGCGCGGTTAAGCCCGAGCTGCTCGAGAAGATCGCGAAGGCGCTCGAGGTCTCCGAGGGCGCGCTCAAGGACTACGGCGTCGAGACGTCTCGAGACTTCATGGCCCTGCTGCTGCAGCTGGAGGAGGGCTACGGCCTCGTCCCCAGCGAGGACGGCATGGGCCTGGCGGTCGACCCCAAGGCGCCGCATGCCCCCAAGCTCGCGCAGTCGATCAAAACCTGGGCCGAAAAGCGTGCCGAACTCGAGCGCGGCGAACTCGACGAGGACGCTTACGCCGACTGGAAAGCCTCTTTCTGACATCTTCCCAGGTGAATTGACGTTTCCTTGCGAACGGCCTCCGGTTCTCCGGAGGCTGTTCCATTATTCCCGTATGAAATCGGCGCCCCGGAAGCCCCGTTCGGGGAATAATTGCGCGCCAAAATACAGCAAGATACACGGCGTTATTCGGCGGCATTCGGGGTTGTCGAAACTGCGGAAACCGATTTCCGCGTTTCTTTATTCCCGTTTGTTGACCTGGGCAAATACAAGCGAAAAGGGTTTGAATCCGCCACGCAGTTTCAACTCAGTTTCACCCGCTCGAAATCGCCCCTCGGAGGACCCGAATTGTGAATTATTCCCGCAGGGCCCAATTATTCCCGTACCGCCGAGTACTCCGCCGTACCGCCCAGTAGGGGTATGCGGGAATAATTGATTCGTTTTCCCAGGTAGGCATGCAAAAAGAAAGCCTCCGAACCAGAAGGTCCGGAGGCCGTTATTCCCGCTATTTCGCTGGTGGCTTTGCCCTGCGGCGATGCCGAAACAGTATCAGGCGGTATTCGGCAGCACCAAAACGCGAGTTCAGAAGCCAGTTCCCGTTATTCCCACTCGCAAAATGAAACTTAATTCTAAACGCTTTTGTTTGGGGAATTTGATACCATTTGATTTTTCCTGATACCTATTATCCTTATCCTATGGGCTTGCCGAACTTTTGCTATCATTTGGCTATCAAGGAAATGGCTATCAACGGTAAAATTAGATTGATTTCTCTGGTGGTTTACAACTACATTTTACCACGAAAGACAGGGAAATGCAATAACCTTCCTCGCTGTGGTGTATCAAGTGATCTTACTGAACATATGGCGCACCTTGTCCAGGCGGCTGTTTGGACGGCGGGGCTGGATGACTGGCTTGCCG
>CABQMC010000262.1 GCA_902465115.1 uncultured Collinsella sp. | reverse complement strand
CCTCGCGCTCCTTAAGGATACGGCGGGACTTCTGCCACTCCTCGGGATAGCTCATGCGGATCTCGTCGAGAATATTGAAGAACACGTCGGCGTCGATGACCTTGAACTGAGCGTTCTTGCCGAAAGGCGGCTTGGCTTCCTCGATCAGCCCTTCGAGCTCATCGACCAAGCTGACGATCCTATCGCCAGGAAAATTCTCGCCCGGCATCCGGTCTCCTTTCATAGGTAACATATCATCGTGCTAGTTTACCACATGCCACCAGGCAATAAAAAACGTCACGAAAAGCGATGTCTGAGCGCTTCGACCACGTTGGGCGGCACAAACGTCGATACATCGCTGCCGAGCGAGGCGATCTGGCGAACGACCGAGCTCGAGATGTAACCGTACTGCGGAGCACTCATGACAAAGATGGACTCCAGCTCGCTATCCAAGCGATAATTGAGGTCGGCCTGCTGCAGCTCATACTCAAAGTCGGTCATGGCGCGCAGGCCCTTGACCACGGCCCCCGCCCCCTGCTCACGAGCGAAGTCGACCAAGAGGCCGGTAAAGGGCAGGACTTCGACGCCGTCGATATTACCGAGCGCCTCGCGGGCCAGCGCCACGCGCTCATCGAGCATAAACGTGGTGCCCACACCGTTTTTACCCTGCGACTCTGCAACAGCGACGATCACACTGGGAAAGATGCGGCGGGCGCGGCGGATCACATCGATATGGCCAAACGTGATGGGATCGAAGGTGCCCGGGACGATCACGCGGTTGATGGTGTCATTCATGGGCGTCCTCCTGAAACGTCGTGGCATCGTTGTTATCGGCATCGGTGACGGCACTATCGTCCTCACCGTCGTCATCGCCGACCCAACGAAGCAGGTCGACCGAGGTAATGCCGTAGCGCTTCTCACGTACAGTCTCAAAGCCTGCCGGATGCGCGCCCGCATCGGCGGAGGCATGCTCAAACAGGGCATAAGCGCCAGGCGCAAGCAGACCCTGCTGAGCCAGGTTCTGCAGCATTTCCTCGACCGGCTCGGCACCAAAAGCATAGGGCGGGTCGAGCAGGACCAAATCAAAGGGGCCGCCCGGTACACGACCGCGCGAGGCACTTGCCAGCATGTCGCCCGTGACCACACGCCAACGCGCACGGTCACGGCAGAGCGACTCGATATTCTTGGTAATGAGCCGCGCGGCGTTGCGATCGATCTCAAACGTCGTGAGCGAGCGGGCCCCACGAGAGAGCATCTCTAACCCTAAGGCACCGGAGCCGCCAAAGGCGTCCAGCACACGAACCTCGTCCAAATCGAAATCGAATGCCGACATGACCATAGATGCGCACGCCTCGCGCACGCGATCAGTCGTGGGGCGGGTGACATCGCGACCACGGGGCTCCTCGATCTTACGACCGCGCCATTCGCCGCCGATGATTCTCATCCTCCGCTGACCTCCTTAAAGATATGTCGATAACGCATGGCGACCGCCTCGCGCAAGGGACGCGTCGCCACAGAGTCAAGGTTGCAAGCATACCGCAAGAGCTCGACCGCGTCCAAATGGGCCCATTCGATAAGGTCCTCATCGGCATCCAGGTCCACAAAGCGCAAGGTCACGCCACCGTGCTGACGGTACCCCAGGATTTCGCCCTCGTGACGCAGACGCAGGTCCATCTGGGCAAGCGTAAAACCATCCGAGGTCTTTTCGAGCGACTGGAGACGGTCTTGTGCCGCCGAGGCACCGCCATTGCCCTTGGAGTGCGTCATGACCAGGCACGTGCCCGACACGCTGCCGCGGCCCACGCGACCGCGTAGCTGATGCAGCGCCGCCAAGCCAAACCGCTCACCGTTCTCGATGACCATGACGGTGGCGTTGGGCACGTCGACGCCCACCTCGACCACCGTAGTCGAGACGAGCACGTCAATCTCGCCACGCTTGAAGGCGTCGATAACGCGATCCTTCTCCCCCGCTGGCATACGGCCGTGAAGGCGCTCGATGGCAAGACCCGGCAACGCCAGACGCAGGCGATCGAGCTCGGTCGCCGTATCGTGCAGCGGCACAGGCACGGTCACGCGGCCCTCGTCGTCGCGGGCGATACCGGGCACGTCTTCAAGCTCATCGGCCGAGTCACTCGGCTCCACGAGCGGGCAAATCACGTAGGCCTGCTGACCCTTTTCATGCGCCTCGCGGATGGCGCCATAGGCGAGGTCGCGGCTCGACTCGGTGAGCACGCGTGTCGTCACGCCAGCGCCAGGGACGGGCCGATGGCGGATGATACTCGTGTCCAGATCGCCGTAGACCGAAAGCGCCAGCGTACGCGGGATCGGTGTCGCCGTCATAACGAGCAGGTCCGCACCGGGGCCCTTCGCGCGTAGGGCGTTGCGTTGGCCAACGCCAAACCGGTGCTGCTCGTCGATGACGACAAGCGACAGATGATTGAACGCAACGTTATCCGAAAGCACCGCGTGGGTTCCAAAGAGGACGTCGAGCTCGCCCGATTCAAGCTGGGCATGGATCTGCTCGCGCTCTGAGGCCGGCGTGGCACCCGTCAGAAGCGCCCAGGACATGCCCGCCTGCGAGAGCAGAGGGCCGGTCTTATCGGCATATTGGCGCGCCAACACGCCCGTGGGCGCCATAACGCAGGCCTGCGTACCGCTATCGGCAGCCACAGCCAGAGCGCAGGCGGCAACGGCGGTCTTACCGGTACCGACATCGCCCAGCAGCAGGCGGTTCATCACGCGCCCACCATCGCACATATCG
>CABQMC010000261.1 GCA_902465115.1 uncultured Collinsella sp. | reverse complement strand
GCTCGATGGGCGCGACGAGCTCAAGGCGGACCTCCGCCAGTACTATTCGCTTGACCTGGACGATGCCATCATCGGCGGGGACTTCGACGGCCTCCTCACGCTCGTGGGGCAGCTGCCGCCGCAGTCGCGCACGGTGACGCGCATCGATCCGCGCGCGTCATGGGACGAGCACGCCTACCTGCTCGCCCTCGTCGCCGACAACCTCTCCTTCCTGCGCTACGAGAACGCCGGGGGCAAGGGCAGGAAGCCCGACCCCGTGAAGCGCCCGAAGGCCAGGGACGCCGAGCCCGCCGCGCGCCGTCTCGACCTGAGTCGGGACGAGGTCGACTCCCTGCTGTTCGGGGAGCGCTCATAGGTAGGTGATCAACCCTTGCCCACCGTGGCCAAAGGCTCGGTGCTGCTGACACCGAAGTTCGACAACCTCACGTCATCGATCAGCCGACAGCTCGACAGCGCCTTCGCCGGCAGCTCTGGCATCGGCTCCAAGGCCGGAGCCAAGACGGGCGCGGCCTTCAGCTCCGGCGTCGGCGCCAAGGTCGGGGCCGTCTCCGGCATCGTCTCGGCGGTCACCGGCAAGGCCTTCACGGCCATCAGCAGGTCGCTCGACTCGGCAATCAGCCGCGTCGACACCATGAACAACTTCCCCAAGGTCATGGCGGGCCTGGGATACGGGGCGGACGCGGCGACCTCGTCCATCGACAAGATGAGCGACCACCTCACCGGCCTGCCCACGCGTCTGGACGCCATGACCTCGTCGGTCCAGAAGATCGTGCCGACCGTCAAGGACGTCGGCAAGGCGACCGACATCATGCTCGCCTTCAACGACGCGCTGCTCGCCGGCGGCGCGTCGACGCAGGTGCAGGAGGCGGCGCTCGAGCAGTTCTGCCAGGTGCTCGCCAAGGGAAAGCCCGAGATGGAGGACTGGCGCTCAATCGTCACCGCCATGCCGGGCCAGATGGACCAGGTCGCCAAGTCGATGCTCGGGCCGACCGCGAGCACGAACGACCTCTACAACGCGCTCAAGACCGGCAAGGTCAGCGTGGAGGACCTCGAGGACGCGTTCATATCCCTCGACAAGAACGGGTATGCGGGCTTCGACTCCTTCGCGCAGCAGGCGAAGACGGGCACGGCGGGCATCGCCACGTCCATGGCCAACCTGCGCAACTCCGTGACCAAGGCGGTCGCCGCGTGCATCAATGCTATCGGAGTCGAGAACATCACGGCGCCCATCCAAGCCGCAACGGGCCTCATCAAGGGCGCGGGCGATATCGCCGCCGGCGCCATCTCGTCCGTCAAGGACACCGTGTCCGACGTCGGCGGCTACGTCGAGCGGTTCATCGGCATGCTCGAGCGCCTCGGCAAGTCCTCTGATAGCTTCTCCACGCTCGCCTACAACGCCGACGTGCTCATGCGGGCGGTCCGCGGCTCGCTCGAGCCCGCGGCGGACGCCGTCGGCAGGGTCATCGACCGCGTGGCGGAGCTCGCGGGGCAGACCTTCACCGTCACATGGCCCGAGGACCTCGCGCTTGGCGTCAAGGGGGCCGCCGACGCGATCAACGGGCTCGTGGACGGAGCGGGCGGCATCGAGGTCTTCTGCTCCGCGGTAAGGGGCCCCATCTCGGGGCTGGTGGGCGATTTCGACGGAGCCACGAGCAGCGTGCTGTCCCTCGCCAGCTCATCGAGCGGGCTGTCGACGCTCGCCGATGCGGTCAGCAGGTTCGTCGGGTCGACCGCCGGCCTCGCCGCCGCCAAGCTCGCCATCTCGGGCGTTACGGGCGGCATCGACAAGTTCAAGTCCCTGCAGATCGCGCTCAAGGGCGTGGCGAAGGTCGCGGGCTCGGGCATCGGCGAGATCTATGGTCTCCGGCGAGGCAGCCGGCGCCTTCATTTCCGCCTCCGGCCCCGTCCGCGGCCTGTTCTCGGCCATCGGCTCGGGCGCGGGCGCCTTCGCGACACTCGTCGGCCCCGTCGCCATCGTGGTCGCCGCCGTCGCCGCGCTCGCCGCCGGTTTCGCCTACATGATGGCGACGAACGATGGGTTCCGCTCGTCGGTCACGTCGGTCGCCTCGGCGATCGCGTCGGGCCTGGCGCCCGCCTTCTCTGCGGTCGCCTCGGCGGTGGCATCGGTCATGCCGACCCTCGTCTCCGCGTTCGCCGCGGTGGCCTCGGTCGTTACGGGCCAGCTGCTCCCGGCGCTCGGCAACATCGCCCTCGCGCTGCTGCAGCTCCTCGCCGCCGTCGCACCCGTCGTCGGGCAGATAATCGCCGCCGTCGCACCGGTCGCGGCGCAGATAATCCAGCTCCTCGTCCAGCTCGCCGGCGTCATCATGGGCGTGCTCGTGCTGGCGGTCAACGCCATCGCCGCGGTGGTGCAGGCCGTGTGGCCCGTCGTCCAGGCTGCGTTCACCGTGGCCTGCGAGGCGATCTCCGCGATCATCTCTACGGTGTGGCCCGCCATCCAGCTGGTCATCACGACCGTGATGCAGGTCATCAGCGCCATCATCGGGACCGTCCTCGCCGCCATCAATGGCGACTGGGAGGGCGTCTGGGCGGGAATCCAGTCGATCGCCGAGATCGTATGGAACGCCATCCAGACCATCGTCAACATTGCGATAGGCGTCATCTCGTCGGTCATCAGCTCCGCGCTGAGCACGATCAGCGGCGTGTGGTCGAGCACGTGGGGTGCCATCAAGGCCGCGTTCTCCTCCATTTGGGAGGGCATCAAGTCCGCCGCCCAGAGCG
>CABQMC010000260.1 GCA_902465115.1 uncultured Collinsella sp. | reverse complement strand
GATGGATCCGATGATAGTGCCGACGGGGATGTTGGCGAGACCCGAGACACCGAGGATGATCATCGTGACGGCGGGGCCGGCCGTAAAGAACAGGATACCGACGGCGCCCTGCTCGGACTCATCGCCGAACTCGCCCATGATGCCCGTATAGAGTGCCATGTTGCAAAACGTGATGCCGCCGATGATAGACACGGAGCTCAGACCCAGGAAGTTGTCGTTAAAGAAATATGCCACGCCCAGGCCGAGAGCCGCTGCGACGACCAGCTTGGGGATCAGCACGACGATACCGGTCTTGATGGCGCCCGGCGTGGACTTAAAGCTGATGCCGGCGCCCACAAACAGCAGGATCGCGGCGACGATGGTATTGGACCCACCGCGGCAGGCAGCCGTAAAGAAGCCGCCGATCTCAAAAACCTGCGGGCAGAAGGTGTTGAGCAAAAGACCGACGATCATGGGATAGATCATGATGTCGCCCGGGATGCGCGGGACCCTGAATTTCTTTTGCTCGTTGGCGGTTGCTTCCTGTGCCATGAAACCCCCATTTCCGCTGACGGGGTACAAAAGCCCACGTCACGCTTTGCTACAGTAAAGTTTGACCATGGTACCAGAAGAAATAGACCAGCTCGGTGAAAAATTCGACAAGTTGGGATGGAACGAGATTCGGTGCCCGCGACGCCACCCCTATATAAGGCTCAAGACGATATAGAGTACGATGCCCGAGACGCAGCACCACAGCATCGATTTTGTCTTGACCGCCACGACCACGACGCCGGCGGCCGCAATCCAGGGAACCAAGGCAGGCCAGAGTCCCGCGTCGAACGCCCCGGGGCTCACCAAGTCGTTGGCGACCAGCGCGGCAAAGGCAGCGGGCGGGATATAGCCCAGGGCCTCGGTAATGCGGGGCGACAGGGTCCGCCCGCGCAAGGCGAACGCCGGCGCGATGCGAAAGAACGCGATAGCAGCCCACGACGACAGCCACAGGACCAAAAACTCATTAACGGACATCGCGAGCATCCCTTCCTTCGGCGAGAGCATCGCACACAAGCGCCGCGGCAACGCCGACGAGCACGCTTGCAGGCACGGCGATATTCGTCCACCCCAAGAACTTGCATATGGCGACGGACACTGCGGCCAAACCGGCAGCTACGACATTGCCGCGCGACAGTCGCTGCGAAAAGAGCAGGTAGATAAAAAGCGATGTGCAGACAAAGCCCGCAATAGCGGTGGGAACATCGACAACAGTGCCGACAACGGCGCCCATCGTGCACGAAACGCCCCATGTCGCGATGAGGATCGCGTTGAGCACAAAAGACTCGAGCGGACCCCAATCCTCCCCTTCAACCAACTTGGCAAGCGAGATGCCATATGCCTCCTCGGTAAGTGTCGCGGCAACAGCCAGCGTCTGACGCTTCGAGGCACCCGTCAGATGCGGCGCGATCGATGCCGAGTAAAGCGCAAAGCGCGAGGAGATGGCGGCAACGCTCGCGATAATCGAAGGTGCCGGTACGCCCGCCAGCCAAAGGTTGCAGATCATAAACTGGCCGCTGCCCGTCACAAACGTGCTGCTCAGGGCAAAGACCATCCAGGGTTCCATTCCCGTCTGCCCCATGATCATTCCGCACGGCGCGCCTATTGCAACATAGGTAAGCATCACTGGCCAGACGGTTCTAACGATTTTGAGCACCATACGCTTCTCATCCTGACAAGGTCTCCGAACCGCATGTAGCGACACGGCAGAATCATCATCCGACAGCAACCGAGTTCACCTACAATTGCCACCGGATCGAAAGACACAACTTTTTAGGAAGTCATTATGACAGCTATCGATCGAGACCGGGCGCGCGCGGCCTTCAAAAGCTACACCGATGCCTACGACGCCACCAACCCACGCATCGCGCTCAAAATCGAGCATACGTACCACGTGGCCGAGGCATGCGATGCCGTAGCGCGCGAGCAGGGCTGGTCGTCAGAAGATATTGACCTAGCATGGCTTTGCGGCCTGCTACACGATATGGGCCGCTTTGAGCAGCTGCGACGCTGGGACACCTTTAAGGATGTTGAGAGCATGAGCCATGCGGCGCTGGGCATCGAGGTCCTTTTTGGCGAGAATCCCGCCGATGCACCCGCCGCAACGAGCATCCGCGACTTTATCGATGACCCGGCAGAAGATGAACTCATCCGAGCGAGCATTGCCTATCACAGCGATTTCCGTCTACCCGTGCAGCTCGACGAGCGCATGCGGAGCTTCTGCGATATCGTGCGCGATGGTGACAAGATCGACATTATGCGCACCATCGCCGACAGCACCGTCGACACCATCCTCAAGGTGGACGAGAAGACGTTTCTCGGCAGCCGTTTCTCGTCGCCGACACTTGCCGCCTTTGACGAGCACCGCTGCGTCGCACGCGATGAACGCAACGAGCCCGCAGACTACCTGGTGGGACTCATCTGCTTTATGTTTGAGCTCGTCTATCCAGCAAGCCGCGCGCTGGCGCGCGAACAGGGCGATATCCACCGCCTGCTCGACGCGCCCTTTGGCATTACGCGGCCCTTTACCGACCCCGCCACGCAGGCAACCTGGAGCCGCCTAAAGGACGAGATGCGCGACTGGCTGGCGCGCGCCTAGCGCTCAAGCTGGGCCAGCAGCTCCTCGACGACCTCGACGGCGTCCCCAACAACCTTGTACTGGGCAGCACCAAAAATGGGGGCATCCGGGTCCTCGTTGATGGCGATAATGCACTCCGCCCCACCGATGCCGGCA
>CABQMC010000259.1 GCA_902465115.1 uncultured Collinsella sp. | reverse complement strand
ATGCAGCAGGGGCTCTCAATGTTTTTATGTCCTGCTCATATCGTCTCTGCCGGCACCCAGGGACACTCCTTGCTCTGGCCCCATTGCACCAATTTCGTATGCGCTAGATAAAGAGCTCGCATTCCTTCCGCACGACGCAAACCTTGCTCAGCATCTGGGAAACAGCGGATAGCTTGTTGGGATCAAGCTTACGAGCGCCTCGCGGACATACGGCAATGCAGCGCATGCAGGAGATGCACGCCTCGCCAGCTGCTCGTTTGGGGTCACCCTTGTCGATAGCACAAACGGGGCACGCCGCGGCGCATGCACCGCAGGAGACACAATCCCCTGTTGCCTCGGGTGCCATGCGGTGACCTCCGGCTTGTTTATAAGGACGATTGCCGGGAATAGAGGGCTCGGATGTATCCTCGGCCAACAGCTTTTGCTGAATTTGCTGCGCAAACTCTGCGAGCTGCGCCGCATCCTGCACATCCGGACGACCGGCAGCAAACTGTCGCGCAATGGAATGTTCTGCAATGGCCGCAACTGCCGTGATCACCCGGAATCCCGCATGCTTCGCAACGTCCTCCAGCTCTACGAGCGTGTCCTCAAACGCGCGGTTTCCGTATACACAAACCAAAACTGCCCGAGCCCCGTTGCCTCGCACCATGCCCAACCGGTCAGCCACCACAGCCGGGATTCTACCGGCATACGCCGGCACAGAGATTACGGCCACGTCGTCCTTAGTCATCGAGACAGCGCTGAAATCTAGCCCGCTATCGGTCAAATCGACGGTAACGGTATTCTTGCCCAGTGCCCCGGCCACAAGGCCAGACACCTTCCGCGTTCCGCCCGTCGGACTAAACACAATTTCGAATACGTTCATCTAGACACCCTCCCCCTACGCCTGGCAACGCGTCAAGCCGCTTTCACATCCAGCCAGAGTATACGGCACGTGGGGTCCCCGTTTTGATGCGCCAAGCACCCCAATGCACCCACCCTACGCTGTCTGCCTCTTCGTTTTGTATAAATTACGGTACAGATTGTATATATTTACGGGATACCGCCGTGTTTTCCCGAGGTACCCCATCCTGGCCCGTGCAAAAAACGGAGTATTCTGCAACGTGACCGCGCCAGCACCGCCGCGGGTGGGCAAAACTGTAGGGCGCCGTATCATTTTAAGTCCCGACATGGCGAGAATAACGCGCCCCTGCTCCGGAAAACGGTGAAATCTGACTCAGAACGCTCGCCAGGGATATCCGAAGGCCACCGTTAGCGACGTCGAATCATATGCAGACAGCTCGAACTGCAGAATACTCCAAAAAAATGCACGGCGCACCCCATGGGACCCATTGCCGCATGGCAGGAAACAGGTCCACGGCATCCTCTAGATGCATTCCCGAGGAAATCAAATTTGACCTAGCGATCGGATACGGCAAACAGAAAGGGCCCCGAACGTAGTTGCTCGGGGCCCTTGGTTCGCCTCGCCCTAGCGGGCGATGCGTATGTTACTTGCGCTTGCCGCCGCCGTCACCGGGGCGACGGGAGCTGCCGCCGCGCTTGCCGCCACGGCTGTTGCCGTAGCTGCCACGGTTATCGCGACCGCCGGCGCGGCCGCCACGGGAGCCGGCCTGGTTGCCGCCACGCCCGCCACGATAGCCGCCACGACGCTCCTCGCGGGTATCGTCGTAGTTGCGCCAGTCATCGCGACGATCTCGGCTGGCACGCGGGTCACGACGATCGCGCGACTCGTTAGAACGACCAGCGCCGCCGCGGCCGCCATTGCCGCGAGCACCCTCGCGACGCTCGCCGCCGCGGCTACTGCGCTCTTCAAAGCGCTTGCCGCCACGGGACTCACCGCCACGGGCAGCACGCTCACCACGACCCTCGCCGCCGCGACGCTCATCACGGCCGCCGCGCTCGTCATCGCGACCGGAACGACGACGGTCGCCCGCACCACGCTTGCCGCCACGCGAGCCACGGCCCTCGTCCTCGCGCTCAACACGGCGACGACCGCCGCGGTCCTCGTCCTCGCGGCGACGGCGATGCGCCTCGCCCTGGAACTGCTTGGCACGACGCTCGGCACGGTTGCCACGCGGGGCCTGCTCGACGACAGCAGCACCGCCGCGCTCCTCGGCAGCCACCTCGCGGGCCACGCTCTCCACAGCCTCGTCCACGCGAGCCTGAACGCCCTCGCGCACGCGGGTCTTGCCGCCGCGCTTGGGACGGCTCGGACGCTCGCCGTCGCCGCGACGCTCGTCGCGACCGCGGTTGGAACGACCGGCCACATCGCCGTAGTCATCGCCGTTGCGCTTGCCGTCGCGACGCGCCTGCTCAAGCTTCTTCTTGCTCTTGGACTTGCCGCGCTTGGTCTTCTTCTTCACCTTAAAAGCGGCAGGATCGCGCTCGGGGTCAACGGCGGGCGGGTTGGGACCCACGTGCAGGTCGCCGGCTTCATAGATGTCGGCGGTCTTGTCCATGAGCTTCTCGATCTCGTAGAACTCGTCGACGTCCTGCTCGGTCACAAACGTAATGGCCCAGCCCAGCTCGCCGGCGCGGCCCGTACGGCCAATGCGGTGGATGTAGTCGGTCGGCTCGGCCGGCACGTCAAAGTTCACGACGTAGCGCACGTCGCTGATGTCGATGCCGCGGGCGAGAACATCGGTTGCCACCAGCACGTCGACGGTGCCGTCGCGGAAGGCAGAAAGCGCGCGCTCGCGCTGGGCCTGGCTGCGGTTGCCGTGAATCGCGGCGGCCTTGATGCCCTTGCGCTCCAGACGACGGCA
>CABQMC010000258.1 GCA_902465115.1 uncultured Collinsella sp. | reverse complement strand
CCCCGACGATGGGATACAAGCTCGTGCCGTGGCAGGAGCAGCTCGCCCACGACATCGGCGCCGTGGACGCGAGCGGCAAGTGGGTCCACCCGCGTGTCGGCATCTCCATCCCGCGACAGCAAGGCAAGTCCGTCGACATCATCGTGTGGGTCGTGGTCATGGCGGCGCTGGCCGGCTACAAGGTGCTCTGGACCGAGCACAACTACTCGACGACCATGGAGATGGTCGACCGCTTCCGCAAGATCTTCGGCCGCCGCCCCGGCGACACGTCCGAGGGAATCCCGCGCTGGCGCAAGCTCCTGGTCGAGGTCTGCTCCCAGACCGGCCAGGAATGGATGCGGTTCAGCTCCGGCGGCGTCATCCAGTTCTCGACGAGAACCAAGTCCTCGCGCCTGGGCTTCTCCTTTGACATCGTCATATACGACGAGGCCCAGGAGCTCACGGGCATCCACACCCAGGTCATCAACCCAACGACGACGTCCGGCGCCAAGCACAACCTGATGATCGTGTACGCCGGAACGCCGACCCGCGCCGGCAACCCCGCCGAGGTGTTCAAGAACCTCCGGCGGCAGGCATGGGAGGGCGGCGAGAAGGCGTCCGATCTGCTCTGGCTGGAGTACGGCGTCGAGGAGGTCGGCGACATCTGGGACGAGAGCCGCTGGCCGGAGGTCATGCCCTCGCTCGGCTACCACGCCGACATCCGCGCCATCCGAACCGGCATGAAGGACATGGACGAGCTTGGCGCCGCCCAGGAGTACCTGGGCTACTGGCTGCCCCCGCAGAACCAGGTGGAGAAGCCCATCATCGGCTCCGACGCATGGGGCGAGTGCCTCGTGGAGAGCGGTCCCGAGCTGACCGTCGGCTGCAAGATCTGCGCCGGCGTGAGATTCAGCGCCGACGGCTCGACCGTCGCCGTGGCGTGCGCCGTGCGGCCGCCCGGCTCGCCGACCGTGCATGTTGAGCTTCCCTTCTGCAAGGACCCGGAGCCCAGCACGGATTGGCTGGCCTACTGGATCGCCGCGAGGGCGGGCAGGTACGCCTGCGTCGCCATCGACGGCAAGGCGGGCGCCGGCGCCCTGTGCGACAGGCTCGAGGGCATGGGCATGCCCAAGGACTACATCCTGCGCCCGAGCACCGACCAGGCCGTGACCGCCGCAAGTCTCATCTCGTCCGGCGCGAAGGCGGGCTCGGTCACGCACATTGCGTGCCCTGCGCTCGACCTTTCCGCCGAGACATCCCCCAAGCGCAAGATCGGCTCCGGCGGCGGCTGGGGCTTCGGCGGCGACAACGCCGCGCCCATCGAGGCCGCGGGGCTGGCGCTGCTCGCGCTTAACACATCGAAGAGAAAACCCGGAATGAAGGCGAGGGTCACTTGATCTCGATACCTTACGCCGTGGCGTCCGCCGACGGCCTGCTCGAGGAGGACCGCGAGACGGTGCGCCGCCTGCTCAACAGCTGGCAGACCCACTACAGGGGCAACCTCCTGCGCTCGGACTACTACGAGGCGCGCAACATGCTCAAGGACCTCGGCATCGCCGTGCCCGACTCGCTGCGCGACCTGGAGGTCGCGTGCGGCTGGGGATACAAGTGCGTGGAGGTCATGCGCGACCACATCGCCTTCGACGGGTTCACGTGCCCCGACGATGAGGACTTCGACGGCCTGCTCACCTCCGTGGCCAAGCGCAACAAGATGGCCACGCGCGTCGGCAAGGCCGTCAACTCCGCACTCAAGTACTGCTTCTCCATGCTCGTGGTGACGGCGGACGAGGACGGGCACGCCCGCATCTCGGCGTACCCGCCGACCCTGTGCACGGGCATCTGGGACGACGTCCACGAGTGCCTGTCCTCCGGCATGTTCGTCGTCTCCTTCGCCAAGGACCGCGGGCGGCCCACGGACCGCCCGGACTGGGTCAACGTGATGCTGCCGGACCGCATGGTGCGCATCCGCGAGGTTCGCCGCAACGAGTGGGCGGCGGAGTACGTGGAGCACGGCCTGGGCGCCGTGCCCATGTTCGTCATGCCGCACAACCCCGACGACGACCGACCGTTCGGCGTGTCCAGGATCAACTCCGAGGTGCGCTGGAACATCGACTGCGCCATGCGCGCCAACGTCAACGAGGAGATCGCCGCCGCGTTCGCCGCGTCCACGCAGAAGTACCTGCTGGGCACCGACGGAGACGCGTTCGCCGACAAGACCAAATGGAGCGCCTTCATCGGCTCCATCTTCGAGGTCACCAAGACCGAGGACGGCACGATTCCGCAGTTCGGCCAGCTCACTCAGCCGAGCATGCAGCCCATGACCGAGCACTTCGGCAACCTGTGCAAGCGCATGAGCGCCGCGACCGGCATCCACGTGGGGCAGTTCGGCATCATGAGTGACAACCCCAGCTCCGCCGAGGCGATCTACGCCGAGAACGAGCCGCTCATCCTCAAGTGCAAGAGCTTCATCCGCGAGGCCAAGGCGGCGCTGGCGAATGCCGCGACCGCAGCGATTGCCACGGAACTTGGGTGCTCCTACGAGGAGGCCGAGGACGCCTGCGGCGTGTCCGTCCACTTCCTGAACCCCGCCATGCCGACGCTGGTCCAGCAGACTGACAGCTCCATCAAGCTCGCTTCGGCGGTCGAGGGTTTCGCCGGCACGCCGACCTTCTGGCGGCTCAACGGTCTCGATGACGACGAGGTGCGCAACGTCTCGTCCGAGATCAGACGCAACGTGACGCGCTCGGCGGCGCTCGACCTGATGGCGGGCGTCACCCAGGCGGCACAACCTGCGC
>CABQMC010000257.1 GCA_902465115.1 uncultured Collinsella sp. | reverse complement strand
GCACCGCGGACCCTGCGCAGCGCCGTAGATAGCCTGCCCATGATTTCCGCCTCCGCCAACCCGCCGAAAGGAGTGGTGGCATGAGCGCCCGCGATCTCATCCAGGAAGCCCTTCACTCGCTCGAAGCCAACAAGGGGCGCAGCCTGCTCACCATCCTGGGCATTGTCATCGGCATCGCCTCGGTTATCGCCATGACTTCGCTCATCGGCGGTATCCAAAACAGCCTGGTCAACAGTCTGGGCCTCAATGCGGCACGCATGGTGCAAATCTATTCGTCGCAAGAACTCACCGAGTCGGACATCGAGAAGCTTCAAAAACTGGTGCCGCAGATAGAGCAGATCGGCATTGTCGACAGCGCGTATACCGAGTATAAGACCGGCGATAAAAGCTATACCGTCATGGCACAGGGTGTCGATAGCGACATGCTCGACGCCGTGGGGGCCAGCAAGCTCGTTGCGGGGCGCACCTATTCCCAGGCCGAGTCCCAATCAGGCTCGCGCGTGGCGCTCATCAGCCGCAACGGCGCCGATCAGCTTTACGGCAACGAACAGGATGCGCTGGGGAAAACCATCAAGGTGTCCAACGGCGAGGTGCAGATTGTAGGCGTGATTGATGGCGGCAGCGACTCCATGGGCTCGCTCACGCTGTATATGCCACGCGAAACTATCTCCGGACTGTTTGGCGACGAGAATCCTTCATTCCCCAGCGTGACGGCACTTGCCGCCGAGGGCACGGACATGGATGAGCTCTGCAAAACCATCGAGTCCAAGGTGCGCGCGATGAAGGGCATCTCGGAGGATGATGAGTACGACAGTGTATCGGCGACCTCCATGAAAAGCGCCATCGATGCGCTCAACTCATTTATGGGCGCGTTCTCGCTCATCATGGGTGCTGTCGCCAGCATCTCGCTACTTGTCGGCGGTATCGGCATTATGAATATGATGCTCACCAACGTGACGGAGCGCATTCGCGAGATCGGTATTCGCCGTGCCCTGGGCGCAAGTCGTCGCGATATCACCGCGCAGTTTTTGGCCGAGTCCTCGGCGCTGTGCGTCACCGGCGGACTGCTGGGTGTCCTGATTGGCTATCTGCTGGCATGGGGACTCACGTTCTTTGCCGCAAGCTCGGGCATCATGAGCGAGTTTGGAGCCACCGGGACGATCACGCCAAGCTTCTCCATTACGACAGTGTTGATCGCGTTTGCCGTATCGGTCGGCATCGGCGTAATCTTTGGCTTCTACCCCGCTCGCCGCGCAGCAAAGCTCGACCCGGTGGAGTGCCTACGCTACCAGTAAGCCACCACCAACAAGTTGCGGTGAATTAGGGACTAAATATGCTATCTAGCGGCAAAAACAGACACTATTTCACCGCAACTTATTGAAGGGCTGTTTGCGCCAGTTCCGGGCGTCGTCCTCGAGCTATTGGTGGATGACGGGCTTGTACGGGTCGAGCTTGCTCGGGGCGCTCCTCCTCGCGGGCGGGATGGCGCGTAGGCGCGGCGAGCGCCTAGCGCGCGAACTCCCGTAAGAGCGCGTCTTCCACTTCCCGAAGCGAAAGGGCCCCGCCTCCCTCGGCGGGACGGGCGACCACGATACAGCGCGCTCCCACGTCGCGCGCGGAGGCGATCTTCTCGGCCGTGCCGCCTACGGTTCCCGAGTCTTTGGTCACAAGCCACTGGGCGCCCACCTGCCGAAGCATCGCCTCGTTGAGCTCGCGGGTGAAGGGCCCCTGCATGCCGATGACGTGCGACGGCGAAAACCCCGCGTCGATGCACTTCGTTATTGCATCGGGCAGCGGGAGCACACGCACGAAGAAGCGCTCCGAGAAATCGGCGACGCGCGTGTAGGGAGCAAGCTCCTTGCTCCCCGTCGTGAGAAGCGCGCGACCCGGGTTCTCGGAGAGAAAGAGCGCCGCGCAGGCGATCGACGCGACCGACACGACGCCTTTGGGCAGCGCCTCGACCGGGCGCGCAAGGCGCAGGCATCGTGCACCCACGGCGAGCGAAGCGGCCCGGATGTTGCCGCTTGCGAGCGTAGCGAAGGGGTGCGTGGCGTCGACGACGATGCGCGCGCCGAAAAGCTCGCACTCCATGTCGGCCTCGTCGAGCCTGCCCGCATGCACCTCGATGCCCGGAAGTTCGCCCAAAAGCTCGCCTCCGTACTCGGTTGCCGCGTAGGCACGGGCGGGGATGCCCGACCCGCTCGCCCATTCGCACAGAAGGCGGCCCTCGGTGGTGCCGGCAAAGATGCGCAGCGCCGGCGCGGATGCGAGCGCCGTCACTTCGGGCCGCCTGGGCGCGTGATCTGGTAGAGAAGCGCGTTCATAATGGCGGCCGCCACGGTCGAGCCGCCCTTGCGACCCCTCGCGACGATGGCCGGCACGCGTCGCGCGAGTAGCTCCTCTTTCGCCTCGACCACGTTCACAAACCCGACCGGCACCCCAACGACGAGCGCGGGCGCGATCTTCCCCGCGTCCATGAGCTCGGCGAGGCGCAGAAGTGCTGTGGGAGCGTTGCCGACGGCCACGATGAGCGGACCCTCGATGCCGCAAGCTTTGTCCATGCTCGCAACGGCGCGAGTCGTGCCCGCGGCGCGCGCAGCCGCGGCGACATCAGGGTCGGCCATGTAGCACACGGCCTTGCAGCCGATCTTCGCGAGCGCGGGCTTGCTTATGCCTGCGAGCGCCATGTTCGTGTCGGTGAGCACCGTGGCCCCTGCGCGCAGTGCGTCGAGCGCACAGTGCGCGGCATCATGGGTGAACACGAGGGAATCGGCGTACGAGAAGTC
>CABQMC010000256.1 GCA_902465115.1 uncultured Collinsella sp. | reverse complement strand
ACGCCCACGTAAGGGTATCGCCGACGCGAACGGCCTCGGGGTCCTTCAGGCCCGTGACCACGTATCCGACCTCGCCGACCGTGAGCGCGTCGACCGGGGTCTCGGCGGGACGCTTGACGCCCACGCCATCGACCAAAAAGTCGCCCTTTGCCTGCATCATGCGCAGGGTATCGCCCTTTTTGATGGAACCGTCAAAGACGCGGACCGTGGCGACGACGCCACGATACTCGTCGAAGTATGAATCCAGAATGAGTGCCTTGAGCGGCGCGTTCGCATCGCCCTTGGGCGGAGAGATCAAAAAGACAATGGACTCCAGCAGATCGTGGATGCCTTCGCCGGTCTTGCCCGAGACACACACGGCATCATCGGCAGGGATCGCCAGGTCATCCTCGATCTCGGTCTTAACCTCGTCGGGATGAGCCGAGGGCAGGTCGATCTTGTTGATGGCCGGCACAATGTCCAGATTGGCGTTCATGGCGAGCGTCGCGTTAGAGACGGTCTGCGCCTCAACGCCCTGCGTGGCGTCGACAACGAGCACCGCGCCCTCACAGGCTGCCAGCGAGCGCGAAACCTCATAGGTAAAGTCCACGTGGCCCGGCGTATCGATCAGATTGAACTGATACGTCTCGCCATCGTCGGCGTCATAGGACACGCGAACGGCATTGGACTTGATCGTGATGCCGCGCTCGCGCTCGATATCCATGGTGTCGAGCAGCTGCGACTCCATGTCGCGTTCGTCGACGGTATGGGTGAGTTCGAGGATACGGTCACTGATCGTGGACTTGCCATGGTCGATGTGCGCAACGATTGAGAAGTTGCGGATGTGGGAAATGTCAATTGAAGTATTCATGCGGACTATCTTACCCGAGCGGTACAAAAAATGGAGCCTGTTCCATAAAACAGGCTCCATTTATGCGCGTAATCTGTTTGGTGTGAAATTTACAACTTAGGCGTTGATGCTGTTCACGAGCTTGGCAAGACCGGACTTGCGGTTGGAAGCCTGGTTCTTGTGGATAACATGCTTGGCGGCAGCCATGTCGAGACGCTTGGTGACGGTCTTGAGGGCAGCCTGGGCCTTCTCGGCGTCGCCCTCGGCGACGGCGGACTGGACGTGCTTGGTCAGCGTCTTGAGCTCGGACTTGACAGCCTTGTTACGCATGCGAGCTGCCTCATTGGTGCGGATACGCTTCTTCTGAGACTTGATGTTTGCCACTTCTGGAGTTCCTTTCGAGTTCCTTGCAAAAAATGTATGACACCTCTGAGACACGGTGAGGTCATGCAAGCGCCTACTATAGCACGCTCCCCCTCAAAGGGATAGAACGAATTTGTCAAATAGGCAGGTATCATCACGATTTTCTCAAGATGTTCGTAATCCAGAGCAAAAGCGCGGTCTGAGAATCGGCCGAACCCTTGAGCGCGAGCTCCACATCGACCGCACCCTCGAGCGCTGCGACGAGCTCTGCCATCGAAAAGCGACGTGCCCAGGTCAGGTGATTCTTGACCTGCCAGGACTGGAGCTTGAGCGTTGCGGCCAGCTCACGACCCTGTCCGCGCGCATCGAGCGCCTTGGCAACGATAAGCTCGCGAATGCGGCCGCACAACAATGTGTAAGTCCACACGTAGCTCTTAGCGGGCAGTAGATTGAAGAGCTCGAGCGAGCGGCGCATGTCACGGGCCGAGACTGCATTGAGAAAGTCCCAGGGTTGAACCTCGGCCGTACGTACAATCCAGCGCTCAACGTCGGCAAGCTCAATCTGGGGCGCCTCGACCATCTGGACAAGCTTAGCCAAGTCGTTATCGAGCATGCGGGTGTTCTCGCCCGAGCGAGAAACGAGCTCCTCGGCGGCCGCCGTCGAGATCGACTTGCCGCGCTGCGTCGCCATCTGCTGCACGCGGCGCGGTAGCTCCCAGCGCTTGGTGCCGGAGCAATCGATCACGGCCTTCTTATCGATCTTGGCGATCGCCTTATACAGGCGTGTGTTCTTGGCAAGCGAGTCGGCAATGATGAGGCAGACCGTTGTGGGGCTGGGACTCGCCAAATACTCGACAAGCGGCTCCGAGACCGCCTTGGCGAGCTTTGAACAGCCGTCAAGGATTACCAGGCGAAACTCGCTGCCCATCGGAAAGGTGTTAAGCGATCCGATAATGGACTCGATATCGGGGTCCTTGGTCATGTCACGCTCGTCGAGGTTGAACTCGACCATGCCCGTCTTTTCCAGACGCGCTTTCATACGCGAGACGGCCTGATCGCGCTTGACTCCGTCGGTACCGACGATCAGATATGCCGGCAGCAGACCGATTTCGGACATTGCGCTCCCCTCCCGCAGGCCTTCGTATTCGTTCCGTGCCATTCTAGCCCAGGGGCCCACCACACGCCAACGACGTCGTCACGGTCGCTGGCATCGCATCGTAAAGCCCTTCGCAGTTGGCGTGACGGTAATGTCGCCGTGTTCGATAGTGCACGCGAACACACCGCCCGCTTCCTTAACGGCATCGATGCAGGCATCGGACGGATGGCCGTATCGATTCCCCTCGCCCGCGCTCGCGAGGGAAAGCTCGGGCTTCAGGACGTCCAGCAACTCACCATCGACTGAAACCTTAGAGCCGTGATGCCCAAGTTTAAGTACATCGATATCTCCCACTTCCTGCACGAATTCCCGTTCTTGATCGAGCTCGGCATCGCCGGTGAGGAGCATACGCAGGCCCTTGCCTTCCTGAACATAAGAGAGCAGCAGGACAAGCGAGTCCTCATTTCCCTCGCCATCCACGGACTCGAATGGCCACATC
>CABQMC010000255.1 GCA_902465115.1 uncultured Collinsella sp. | reverse complement strand
AGATTGCCGCCCTGGCGGGCTTGCAGCGTCGAGCCGTTGCGCGGTTTGGAAAACCGCGCAACTAGAGCTACATGACCATAACGTAGCGCGATCCCACGTAGTACTGCTTACCCATCAGGACCGGCTCGCCATTGGGACCCGTGAAGCCGGCACGCAGGTTGAGCAGCGGATCGTGCGGAGCAATGCCCAGCTCGGCCGCCTGCTCGGTATTGGCACGAACGGCCTCGACCGTGCGGTAGCCAACCGAATCAATCGGCGTTCCGCCAACACGCTCGACCTCGGCAAAAATCGACTTGTCCTCAAGATCGGCCGTCAACAGCTCACGGTAGGCATCAAACGGCACAAAGATGTTCTCCTCAAAGATGGGCTCGCCGTCGGCCGTACGCACGCGCTTGATATGCAGCAGCAGCGCATCCTTCTGCAGGCCAAAGAACTCCATCTCGTTTTGGCGCGCCGGAACGATCTGGCGATCGATCACGTGCGCACCGGCCTTCATGCCGTTGCCGGCACACAGCGCGGTAAACGTCTGCAGCGTCGAGGCGTGAAACTGGCGATTGATGTGCGGCGTGGAGACAAAGGTGCCACGGCCCTGCTGCTTAACCAGGTAGCCATCGGAGCACAGCTCCTCGACGGCGCGGCGCACCGTAATGCGGCTCACGTCGTACTGCTCGGCTAGCTCAAGCTCGGACGGAATACGCTCCTTGGGTGCATAAACACCTTTCTCGATCGCATCCTTGATTTCGTCGTAAATCTGCTGGTAAAGCGGTGCATTTTTGGGCGCAGGCATATCTAATCACTCTTATCGAAATATCGAAATAACTAATACGTATATAACGTCTAGTTTCATATTACCTCATAATGATAAAACGATACACCCTCCCTACCAAAAAGCGACAGCTTCATTTTGGTAGGTTTTATCTGGGCAAACGAGAGCCTCTCGAAAGCAACGGGGCTTTCGGGGGGCTCGTTCGGATGGGTTGCGCAGGACCGGCAAAATGCCAATACCCTACTTGCCGTCGTCCTGCTGCAGGCTGTCCTGTTCGCTGAGGCGCGCCTGCCTGCTGGCCATGCGTGCGGGCTTGTCGGGATCGGGAACGGCCGTGGGCATGGGCTCGTCGACATGACCACCCCACCAGCCGCCCACAAAGTTGAGCGTGTGGAACACGTTGATCACGGCGCCGGGATCAACGTCGCACACCAGCTTGATAATGTCCTGACTCTCGTAGGTCGAGACAACGGTGTTCAGCAGGTACATCTTTTCGCGGCTATATCCGCCGACGACCTCGGCGCAGCTAATGCCGTGCTGAAAATGGTTTACGTAGGCAGTCATGACCTCGTCTGCCTTACGCGTCGTGATCTGCAGCGTCACGCGATCGTAGCGACGATAGAAACTGTCGATAGTCTTGGTCGAAATAAACTGGAACACGATGGAATACGCCGCCTTGTCCCAGCCAAACATAAAGCCAAAGATCGCCAGGATAAAGCAGTTGAAACCAAAGATGACGCCCCAGATGGTCTTGCCCGTGTGGTTGGAAACCCACAGCGCGATAAAGTCGGTGCCGCCGGTGGATGCGCCGGATTTAAGCGCGATGGCAGCGCCCAGACCCGAGACCACGCCGCCAAAAATGATGAGCATGATCTTGTCGCCCAAAAACGGCGCGAAGTGAAAGACGTTGAGGAACAGCGATGAGAGCACGACCTGCATCATCGAGAAGATGACGAAGCGCTTGCTAATGCCGCTCCAACATAGGAGCGCCACGGGGATGTTGAGCGCGAGCATGCCGAGCGAGATGTCGATATGAACGCCACCCAGCGAGGTAACGCGATCGAGTAGGACCGCGACGCCGGTAAGACCGCTCGGAAGCAGGTCGGCGGGCTGAATGAACGCCTGGATCAGAAATGTCTGGAGAACGGCGGAAATGGTGACCGCCACAGCGGTAATGGCACGGCGGACGATGGTGAGGCGGCCGAGCACGAGCACGCGGTCCGTGAGCTGATCGATGGCGTTCGCCACGCAGGCTCCTTTCGAAGGCAGATGTAGTTGTGGGGTATGTCCGCGATTGTAGCATGGAGCGTGCGGGGGCGCTTCAATTCACCCTCTCTCGACAACCAAAGCGGGACCAGCAACCCCACGACCAAAGGCCCAAATTACAAGTGAGTAGACTTTACGCGACCTGCAGAGCACACCCAAAACCGCCACCCCTGTGACCTGCGGTTTTACAAAGGAAGATATGCATTGTGCTCGGCCTGCGCCAAAAAGTCTACTCACTTAGTCCGAATCGAAGCCAAACGGATCAAAATCGAAACCAAATTGAGCCAGTCCACCGCAAAAAACGTTTGAACCCGTGCTTCTCGCGGCGGATTGACACTACAAAGCGGCCAAAATGTCGGTCAGATTATCAATAACGGCATCGGCTCGCGATTGATCGAGGTTGACGCCCTCGTGCGGACGCAGCGCCAGGACGCGGGCGCCGGAGCGCTTACCAGCCTCGATGCCCAAAGGCGAATCCTCGATAACCAGGCACTCGGCAGGCTCCACCCCCAGTGCCTCCATGGCACGCAGGTAGATCTCGGGGTCGGGCTTAAACGCACTGCACTCGTGACCGCTGATGGTGTAGTCCAGCACGTCGGGGATACCGGCAATCTCCACCAGCTCGTCGATCAACTCGCGATAGGACGAGCTCGCGATGGCACACTTCACGCCGCGCTCGTGCAGTGCGCGCATCACCGGCTCCGTCTGCTCGTTGAGCAGCTCAGCATACGGAACGGGGTGGACCGGGCTGTAGACCTG
>CABQMC010000254.1 GCA_902465115.1 uncultured Collinsella sp. | reverse complement strand
TTCGCAAAGGTCGCGCGGGGGTTTCTTCTGTTCCGACGGCTCGCTCTGCCGCGGCCGTGCTTTTGTCTGGTGGGATTTCGCTGAAACGAAGTCTCGCCTTCGGCGGGCGTGGTAGCCTTTGTCGTTGATTGAACTTTTGTGTAACGAAAGGATGAACATGGCAGCTGCACAGCCGCTTAAGATTCGCATGGTTGCCGGGCTTGGCAACCCTGGCGAGGAATATGCCGAGACCCGCCACAACGCCGGCTTTAAGGCGATCGACGAGCTGGCCCGTCAGGCCGGCGTCACGTACTGGAAAAACCAGGCCGGCGCCGAGGTCGCGCTCATCAACATCAACGATCCCGAGGAAGAGGGCGGTAAGCGCCAGATTGTGCTGGTCAAGCCGCAGTCGTACATGAACACCTCGGGCGGCCCCATCTCCAAGCTTTGCCGCGAGTACAAAATCAAGGCCGAGGAGCTGCTCGTGATCCACGATGAGCTCGACATTCCCGCCGGCGACGTACGTGTTAAGGTAGGCGGCGGCCACGCCGGTCACAATGGCCTGCGCTCCATCATCGACAAGATGGGCAGCCGCGACTTCAGCCGTATCCGCACCGGCATCGGCAACCCTCCCGGCAAGATGGCCGTCGCCGACTATGTGCTAAAGCAGCTGCGCGCCCGCGAGGCCGAGGACTTCCAGGACACCTGCGCTCGCGCCGCCGACGCCGCCGGCCTGGCAATCGTCCACGGCGTGATCTATGCCCGCGACCACGTCAACGGTGCCGCCTCCGCCAACGGCAAGCACTAGAACCTACTATTTAGGGACAGGTTTATTTTGGCAGGTTTTATATGCGGAAACGCCGCGGCGGCCGCGTCGCAATAAACCCTGTGCCGCCATACATATGCAACGCTCCAAAGGGGGCCGGCCTCACCGAAGCGCGAGGCCGGCCCCCTTTGCCGTTTTACCTGATAAAACCGACCAAAATAAACCTCTCCCCCTTTGGTAGGCCAAAGTGGATAAACCCTGCTCCCAACCGCCGAAGACACACGTAAGTGACATGTCCATGAGGGTATAATTTGCACCGTATGTCTGCACAACGCCTGTGCGCGTACGGTTTTACTCGGGCTACCGTCCATTTCCGTGGAGGCACGGTTCGGCGGCCCTAACAAGAGAGGGGTTCTATGTATAAGATCCTGGAGAAGACGCAGTTCTCGGAGAAGGTGTTCAAGTTCCGCATCGAGGCGCCCGCAATCGCCAAGCATGCGCACGCTGGACAGTTCCTCATGGTTCGCGCCAATGAGACGGGCGAGCGTGTCCCGTTTACCCTGGCCGGCTGGAACGGTGACGAGGGCTGGGTCGAGTTCATCTTCATGGTGATCGGCAAGACCACCGAGATGCTTTCCACCTACGAGGCCGGCGAGTCGCTGCGCGACGTCGTGGGCCCGCTGGGCGTTCCCACCGAGATGGCTGAGGGCCCCTGCGCCGTCATTGGCGGCGGCGTCGGCCTGGCAATTGCCTTCCCGGTCGCCAAGCACCTGGTCGAGACCGGTCACGAGGTGCACGCCATCATGGGCGCCCGCACCAAGGACCTCCTGCTCATGGAGGATCAGTTCCGCGAGCTCCTCGACGAGGACCACATCCACATCACCACTGACGACGGTTCCTACGGCGAGCAGGGCGTTGTCACCGCTCCGCTGGAGCGTCTGCTGCAGGACAAGGCCGTGAGCCAGGTCTTCTGCGTCGGCCCCGTTCCGATGATGAAGTTCTCGACCCTCACCGCCCAGAAGTACGACACCCCCATCACCGCGTCGCTCAACCCCATCATGGTTGACGGCACCGGTATGTGCGGCTGCTGCCGCGTCGAGGTGGGCGGCGTGACCAAGTTCGCTTGCGTCGACGGCCCCGACTTCGATGCCACCCTGGTCGACTGGGATGACCTTCGTGCCCGCCAGGCCGCTTACCGTTCCGAAGAGGGCGCGTCCCTCAAGGCCTATGAGGAAAAGAGCTGCGCATGCCACTAGTTAACGGTCGTTTCGTTGCCGATATGAAGTCACCCCGCACCCCCGATAACGAGGAGCCGGCTGCCGAGCGCGCCTGCGACTTCCGCCCCGTCGACAAGGGCTTCACCGAGGAGATGGCGCTAGCCGAGGCCGAGCGCTGCCTCAACTGCAAGAAGCCGTTCTGTGTTGAGGGCTGCCCCGTCAACATCAACATCCCCCGCTTTATCGAGCAGATCCGCGCGAAGGACTTCGGCGGCGCCCTCGATACCATCCGCGAGGACTCCATGCTTCCCGCTATCTGCGGCCGCGTCTGCCCGCAGGAGAACCAGTGCGAGGGCAAGTGCATCCGTGGTAAGAAGTCCGAGCCCGTGGCCATCGGTCAGCTCGAGCGCTTCCTGGGTGACCGCCCCGAGCTCGCCTCCACGCCCAAGATGGCCCCCAAGAACGGCAAGAAGGTCGCCGTCGTCGGCTCTGGCCCGTCCGGCATCACCTGCGCCGGCGAGCTCGCCCGCAACGGCTTTGACGTCACCGTCTTTGAGGCCTTCTTTACCGGCGGCGGCGTGCTGGTCTACGGCATCCCCGAGTTCCGTCTGCCCAAGGCAGTCGTCAAGCGCGAGATTGACGGCCTGGAGGACATGGGCGTCAAGTTTGAGTACAACTCCGTCGTGGGCAACATGGCCACGGCCGAGGAGCTGTTCGAGCAGGGCTTCGACGCCATCTACGTGGCGACCGGCGCCGGCCTGCCCAAGTTCCTCAACGTCCCCGGCGAGAACCTGCCCAACGTCTTCTTCGCGAACGAGTACCTCACCCGCG
>CABQMC010000253.1 GCA_902465115.1 uncultured Collinsella sp. | reverse complement strand
GCTCACCAGGCCGCGCCTGCTGCTGCTCGACGAGCACACTGCGGCCCTCGACCCCAAGACGGCCTCTAAGGTGCTCAACCTGACCGAGGAGATCGTCGACGAGAACCACCTGACCACGCTCATGGTCACGCATAACATGAACGACGCCATCCGTCTGGGCAACCGTCTGATCATGATGCACGAGGGCCATGTGATCTACGACGTGGCGGGCGACGAGAAGAAGTCGCTCACCGTGGCCGACCTGCTACAGAAGTTCGAGGAGGTCTCGGGCGGCGAGCTCGCCAACGACCGCATGCTGCTGAGCTAAAACCTGCCAAAAAGGGACAGGTTTATTTTGGTAGGTTTTATCTGCGCAAACGTCAAAACCGCCGCAAAGGGACAAACGCCCTTGCGGCGGTTTTCGCATATTATGTCGATAATCCAGCGTCAGCAGGAACTACTGGTTAAGGACTAAGGAAACTGCCACGAGAAGCTCTCTTCCCCGTCTCGCCTTGACCGCCGCACTCCTTGCCGGCGTGCTCGCCGGCGCCCCAGCTTACGCCACCGCGGCCACCCCATCTCAAGTTATCGGCCCGTCCGATGTGATCGGACGGGCTTCTTGGTGGGTATCATGGTTGGACGATCATTAGGAGGTTTTCCCTACATGGAATTGTTTGAGCCGATTCTTCATTTCTTTGAGCAACGGTGGGTCCACAACATCATCTGGGCCGTCATCTTGGCGATAGGCACCGCCGTCGCCGCCAAGGTCGTATCCAAGACCCTGAACCATCTGCTTAACCGAGACGATAACCCGCTTCCGGCATCGAGTATCTTCATCAACATCGCGCGCGCCGTCATCTGGATGATTGGCGGCAGCTTTATCCTCGACAACTGCTTTGGCATTAACGCAAACGCGCTCGTCGCCGCTCTTGGCGTCGGCGGCATCGCCATCTCGCTCGGCTTTCAGGACACGCTGTCAAACCTTATCGGCGGCATGCAGGTGACGTTTATGGGTATCATCAAACCCGGCGACAATATCGAGGTCGGCGGCGTATCCGGCGTGGTCCAAGACATCACTTGGCGCCATACAACGATTGAGGATGCCTGTGGACAGACCATCATCGTCCCCAACTCCAACATTTCCAAGAACACACTCGTGCATTTGATGCCCTTTGGGCGCGTGGCCGTGCCCGTTGCGGTCAAGGACACGTCCAAGTGGGCTTCACTGGACGCGCTGGCAGATGAGCTCACCGACGCCACCAAGGCCGCCGTGCTTCCCATCTCGGGCTTTGACAAGGAGCCCTACGTGCTCTTTAGCGAAATCGGCGACTTTGGCATCAAGGGAAAGATCATCTTTATCGTCAGCGACGACAGCACCACTTTCACGGCAGCCGACGCCTGCATCCGCGCCATCGCCCCCATCATCGCCTAAGCCACCACAAAGGGGACAGGCACCTTTGTGGTGGTTTTCATTCGTGGTACCATGGTTCATATAGTTGTTTAAACGACTAAGGGAGCAAAACTATGGAAGAGGCCTATCGTCAAGCACGCAAGCGCGGCGAGCAAGGACGTCGACGCGCCATTAGCCAAAGCGAGCATCCATACCTTACGGACCTCGATAGCTTGGTTGCTCAACTCCCCTTAGGTCAGCGAGAGAATGTCGGCCTAAGGGATATTCCGCTCGAAATGGTCGTCGGCACGGTCACCAAAGGCCGTCAGTCCGCCTTTTCGTGCAACTTTATGCCCCTGCTGCCGTTTAACACCGAGTTCGCCCGCAAGTGGTCCAACCTCTACGACATTCAGGTGACCGAGGGCTATCGCGATCCCGTCATCGTCACCGAGTTCATGCATCGGTTTTACGTCCAAGAGGGCAACAAGCGCGTCAGTGTCCTCAAATTCCTGGACGCCCCGACGGTTTCGGCCAAGGTCACCCGTCTCTACCCCGGCACATGGGATTCCGTCGAAAGCCGCCTGTACGGTGAGTTCTGCGCGTTTTGGCGCGTCTGCCCTCTATACGAGATCGAGTTCTCGCGCGAGGGAAGCTACGAGACGCTCGCAAAGATGCTCGGTCAGGACCTTATCGAAAAATGGCCGCAGAAAAAGGTCGACTACCTGCGCCACACCTTCCTGCTCTTTAAGCGCGCCTACCTTCGCGCAGGCGGCGACCACCTGGACATTACGCCTGCCGACGCCATGCTCGTGTACCTCAATGTGTACAACCAGGACCGCCTGCTGGATACGCCGACGGATATCGTCGTAAACCGCCTGTGCAAGATTTGGCGCGAGCTGGTCATCGCCGGCAAAAATGACGAGGACAAGGTCGATCTTGTTGAAGCGCCGAGCGTCGACGAGGAGGAGTCGCCCGCCAAGTCCACCTCCGGCGTGCTCAACTTCTTTATGGGCAAGACCGTCTATTCGGCGGCCAATCCCCTGCGTATCGCCTTTATCCATGAGTTCCTCTGTGCGACGTCGAGCTGGGACAGCCTGCACGACCAAGGGCGCAAGTATCTCGATGAGCACTTTGGCGGTATCGTGCGCACCGAGGCGTTCGAGGACTGTCACGATCCGGATGTGTTCTACGCCGCCGTGGAAACGGCTGTCAAACATGGAGCAAACGTCATCTTCTCGACCTCGCACCGCCTGATGGAATACACGCTCAGGGCAGCCGTGGAGTATCCCCTGGTTCGGTTCCTCAACTGCTCTATCGGCCTTCCCCACCAAAGCGTCCGTTCGTACTTTGGCAAGATGTACGAAGCAAAGTTTCTCCTGGGCGCCCTTGCGGCCAGCATGGCGGACAACCATCGCATTGGCTACCACGCGTCGGTCTTCGC
>CABQMC010000252.1 GCA_902465115.1 uncultured Collinsella sp. | reverse complement strand
ACGACCTCACGCCGTCCATGACCGCCACGATCGATAAGGCCCACGTTGCCGGTATCGTCACCGAGACCGGTGGCCGCACGTCGCACTCCGCGATCATTGCGCGCGCCCTTGAGATTCCGGCTGTCCTTTCGGTTTCCAACAGCTGCACCGCGCTGCGCAACGGTATGACCGTTGTCGTCGACGGTGGCAAGGGTATCGTTGAGGCCGATCCCGACGAGGAGACGCTCGCTGCCTACACCGCCAAGGCTGAGGCCTTCGCTGCCGAGAAGGCAGCCCTCGAGGCCTTCCGTGGCAAGCCGTCCGTGACTGCTGATGGCATCAAGAAGATCATCGCCTGCAACATCGGTAACCCCGATGACGTGCCCAACGCGCTCGATCACGACGCCGAGGCCATCGGTCTGTTCCGCTCCGAGTTCCTGTTCATGGACTCCGCTGAGCTTCCTTCCGAGGAGGAGCAGTTCAACGCCTACCGTAAGGTCGCCAGCGCGCTCAAGGGTGCTCCGGTCATTATCCGCACGCTCGATGTGGGTGGCGACAAGGAGATTCCGTATCTGCACATGGTCAAGGAAGACAACCCCTTCATGGGCTTCCGCGCCGTGCGTTACTGCCTGGCCAATCCCGACCAGTACAAGGTCCAGCTCCGCGCTCTGCTGCGCGCTAGCGCCTTCGGTGACGTCAAGATCATGATCCCGCTCGTCACCTGCGTCGAGGAGGTCTTGGCTGTCAAGGAGCTCGTCGAGCAGTGCAAGGCCGAGCTGACCGAAGAGGGTCGCAAGTTTAACGAGAACATCGAGGTCGGCATCATGGTCGAGACGCCCGCCGCTTCGCTGCTCGCAGACCGTCTTGCCGAGGTTGCCGACTTCTTCTCCATCGGCACCAACGACCTGATCGGCTACACCATGTGCGCCGACCGTGGTAACGACACCATCTCCAACCTGTACCAGGTTTACTATCCCGCCGTGCTCCGCTCGCTCAAGAACATCATCGAGAGCGGTGTGAAGGCCGGCATCATGGTCGGTATGTGCGGCGAGGCCGCTGCCGATCCGCTACTCGAGCCGCTGCTGATCAGCTGGGGCCTGGAGGAGTTCTCGATGAGCGCTCCGTCGATCCTGCGCGCCCGCAAGACCATCAGCCAGTGGACCAAGGCCGAGTGCGACGAGCTCGCCGAGAAGGCACTCGCCTGCAACACCGCCGCCGAGGTCAAGGCACTGCTCGAGTCCGCTGCTCGCTAATTTGGTATCAGAGGTAACCGCGTGGTTGGAATGGGCCGGCCACGCGGCCCTCACATATACAGGGGGTACTGTAAATGTTCTACACGCTAACCGCTAACCCGGCTGTCGACATGACGGTTTCGAGCTCTCCGCTCGAGCCCGACGAGAACGTCCGCACCGGCTCGGCCAGCTACACGGCTAACGGCAAGGGCCTCGACGTGTCCTTCGCCTTTAAGAAGATGGGCGTCGACACCGTCGCGCTCGGCTTCTTCGCTGGCTTCACGGGCAAGTTCATCGTCGAGGAGGTCATGAACCTGGGTTGCCTCTGCCGCCCGGTCTGGACCGACGGTATCACGCGCATTAACACCTACGTCAACGATGGCCAGCACGAGTACGGCATCCTGAACCCGGGTGCTCCGATCACGCCGCAGCACCAGGAGGAGCTCTACAACATCCTGGACACCGCGGGCGATCTCGAGTGCCTGATCGTTTCCGGCTCCGTGCCTCCCAAAGCTACGCCTGACTTCCTGGCTAAGGTCATGGAGCACGCTCAGGCCCGTGGCGCCGACGTCGTCCTGGACCTGTCCTCCGATAAGCTCAAGGAGCTCGCTCACAAGAAGCCGCTGCTCATCAAGCCGAACCATCACGAGATGAAGGCCATCTTCGGCGTGCCGGTTGACACCGACGACGAGGTCCGCGTTGCCATGAAGATGGCTCACGACGCCGGCGTTCAGAACGTGCTGCTCACCCGTGGTAGCCGCGGCGACGCTTACTTCTCCAACGGCGAGGACATCTGGTACGCCAAGCGTGAGTTCAACATCAAGCTGGTCTCTTCCGTCTGCGCCGGCGACTGCACCCTCGCTGCGTTCCTGCACAAGTGGTACAGGGATCGCGACAACGTCGAGGAGGCCATGAAGCTCGCTATGGCCACCGGCGCCAACGTTGCCGAGTCCGTCGGCATCGGCGACTTCGGTCACGTCGACGAGTACAGCAAGCGCGTTGCTGTTCGCAAGCTCGATCGTCAGTAATCGAAACGCGACATATTCGTGCGCATGCGGCGCCCCGGTTTCGGCCGGGGAGCCTTTTTTGTTCCGCCATGGGGGAGACGTGTCCTGCCGTACTTCATCGCTTCCACACCGTTCACCGAGTTGTCCTAGCCTTTTGTCTATGCGTGGAATATACTTTCATTAACACGTTGCTTCGTGAAAGGAACATTCATGATTTACACGCTCACTGCAAATCCCGCCATTGACTACAACATCGCATGCGACGGCCTTGCTGCCAACACTGTCACGCGTACCCGCAACGCCGTCTACACGCCCAACGGCAAGGGCCTCAACGTCTCGTTTACGCTTGACCATTACGGTGTCGACACCACGATCCTGGGTTTCTTCGCTGGCTTCTCGGGCGAGTTTATCGTTAAGGGCGCCGAGGCCCTGGGCGTGCCCGTCAAGCCCGTGTGGACCGACGGCATTACGCGCGTCAACGTGTTCCTCAACGCCGGCCCTGACACCGAGTACAACATGGTCAACGCCGGTGCCGCCATCAACGAGGCCAACGAGCAGGAGATGTTTGAGCTCATCGATTCGCTCGATGACATGACC
>CABQMC010000251.1 GCA_902465115.1 uncultured Collinsella sp. | reverse complement strand
TGGGTCTCCGACTCCGCTTGGGTGGGGCCGCGGAACAGCTGGAACCCCTCAAACGCAATGACACCGAGCAGGGCAATGATAATGGCGATAAAGGCAACCTTGACTGCCTGCGGAAATTCCGAGAAACGCAGCGCCTTTTCCTCGGCGTAATAATCGGCGAAGCGCTCTTCGCCCGTGCTTTTGGTATACGCCGGCGCGGACGCGGCCTCCGGGTCATATTCCGGTGCAGGCGTGGCGGCGTACGGATCGTTGAGATAATCGCTCGATGCGGTGCCATAATCCTCGGTCTCGATGCGACCGGTGCCAGCATAGCCATCGGAATAACCGGAATATGTCGCACCGCCCTCATAGTCCGCGGCGCTCGTGTTGGCGGCAAAAAGCGGGTTAACTGGAACGTCGAGCGCCGGCATGCCGGTAGAGGTCTCATCCAGATCGGCTGCAGCCCAGGAATCGTAGGCAACCTGACGGGCAACGGGCTCATCGAGCCTTGCGACCGGAGGCTTGCGTGCCGCAGGAACGGGCAACTGCTGGGCGTTGTACATAACGGTGCTGTCGGCCGATTTGCCCTGCGTCGCTGCAGCGAGAAATGCCGCCGTCTCGGACGGGTCGCTTGCGGGGCGGGGAGCGGGCGTGGGCGCCGAAGTGGGTGCGGGCGTAGGCGCGGGCGTCGAAACAGGCGACTGCGCAGGAGTCGGCGCAGGTGCGGACTTAGGCGCAAGTGCGGGATTGGGGCTTGACGGGCGAGCCCCACCGCCCATGAGTTCGTCGGCGGTCCACGGGCGATCATCCATCACGTCGTCAAGGCTCAGTGAAAACAGGTCGTCTTCACCCTCATCGAACATGCGGTGCACATGTCCACCAATTGCCGGAATCAATCCGCGACCGGTGCATGATGCCTTGCTCAACGCCATTCTGTTCCATCCTTTCGAAATACTAATGACATCGATTATATGGAACTTCCCAAGCGGCTCGGTCTTGGATTCGTGCTTTCCAGAACTCGCGCCCAAAAGGGGAGGGCAATCCAGGCGAGTGCCTACTTGTCGCCGGCCGCCGCCTTGGCCTCATTGAGGTAGCTATAGAAGCTGTATTTGGAGATGCCAAAGAACTCGCAGGCGCGCTCGCTCGACTTGGAAATGAGGAAGGCGCCGCGACGGTCAAGGTAGCCAATGGCACGAATGCGCTCGTCTTTGGTCATGAGTGCCGCGGGCTTGCCCACAAACTGCTCGCACTCGTGCAGCAGGTCCTCGAGCAGATCGCCGATGTTCTTGGTAATAGGCTCGGGCTCGGTATAGCCCGTGCCGCCGGTGCCGGTAAAGGCGTCGAGCGAACGCTCAAAAGCCTTCATAAGCGTAATGTCAAAGTTGATGCCCAAAATGCCGACGGGTTTGCCCTCATCGTTGCGGATAAAGATCGTCGACGATTTGAGCAGCTTGCCATCGGTGGTTTTAGTGAGGTACGGCTCGCGGTCGTGTACATCGGTGGCGCCCTCGTGCATGGACTCAAACACGATATGGCTGGGGCCGTCACCCAGTTTGCGCCCGCTGACGTGGCCGTTTTCGATCACTACGATGGAGTGGTCCACGTCCTCGGTCTCCAGATCGTGGACGACGACTTCGCAGTTGGGGCCAAATTGGAGCGCCAGACCGTGTGCGAGGCGCTTGTAAAACTCAATCTGTGCGGGGGTCATGGGTACCTTCCTAAAAATTAGTTTGGGCTCACTGTGCCATAAACCACACATGACCGCAAACAAATCCATCAACAAGGCAATTCATGACCGTTCGGCGGCGAAAAAGTACCGATTACGGCAACAAACAATTCGTTAGGTATGCCAATCAAAAAGTGTGATAGAACATTGCTAACAAACTTTTTGTTTGGCATCCACATAAAAGTTCAGCTGTGTGAATGGGATCGGGCTGAAACGCGTATGCGGGGGCCGGCAAGAGAGGACTTAAGGAGTTCACCGTATGGCCGATAAGATCCAGTGGGCGGGCAACACGATGCCCAAGAGCGATGACAAGCACTTGGGCATCATGAGCCTCGACCACGTGAAGAAGGCCCGCGCCTTCCACCAGTCGTTCCCCCAGTACACCGTCACTCCGCTTGCCCGCCTGGACGGCCAGGCTGCGCGCCTGGGCCTTTCCAACCTGTGCGTTAAGGACGAGAGCTATCGCTTTGGCCTCAACGCCTTTAAGGTTCTGGGCGGCTCGTTTGCCATGGCCAACTACATTGCCGACGAGACCGGCAAGGACGTTGCCGACTGCACCTTCGATTACCTGACCTCCGATCAGCTGGCCGAGGACTTTGGCCAGGCTACCTTCTTTACCGCCACCGACGGCAACCATGGCCGCGGCGTGGCATGGGCTGCCAACAAGCTGGGCCAGAAGGCTGTCGTGCACATGCCCAAGGGTTCCACCAAGCCCCGCTTCGATAACATTGCCGCCGAGGGCGCCACGGTGACCATTGAAGAGGTCAACTACGACGAGTGCGTGCGCATGGCCGCCGCCGAGGCCGATGCCTGCGAGCGCGGCGTCATCGTTCAGGACACCGCCTGGGAGGGCTACGAGAAGATCCCGTCCTGGATCATGGAGGGTTACGGCACCATGGCTTCCGAGGCTGCCGAGCAGCTGCGCGAGATGGCCATCAACCGCCCGACGCACGTCTTTGTCCAGGCTGGCGTAGGCTCGCTGGCCGGCGCTGTAGTGGGCTACTTCACCAACCTGTATCCCGATAACCCGCCCACCTTCGTTGTGGTCGAGTGCGCTCCGGCCGCCTGTCTGTACAAGGGCGCTGCCGCCGGCGATGGCGATCCGCGCATCGTGG
>CABQMC010000250.1 GCA_902465115.1 uncultured Collinsella sp. | reverse complement strand
GCGGGCGAGTCCGATTTGCTGCAGCGCTCGCGAAGCACGATAAGCGATGGCACGGGACCGGCGGCCATGACGATGGTCTCTATGTCGACACGAACCATGGAACACCTCCGGTACGTAGCGGTTAACACGCGGCAGTCCGCCGCATTGAATAGCTATACTACCCAAACTTTCGCACAGCACACAAAACCAAAATGAGATTTATCGCAGACAAGAAAAAAGCCCCGAGGCAATGCCCCAGGGCTCTTCACAGTTTTGATGGTGGACCTGACAAGATTCGAACTTGTGACCTCCCGGTTATCAGCCGGACGCTCTAACCAACTGAGCTACAGGTCCATCATGGTGGAGGTTAGGGGGATCGAACCCCTGACCTCAGGCTTGCAAAGCCCGCGCTCTCCCAGCTGAGCTAATTCCCCGTATCTAATAAACGCTCCACCGGCTCGTGGCTCACGGTGGGGCGTTTATTAAGCAAAGGTGGTGGGCCTGACAAGGTTCGAACTTGTGACCTCACGATTATCAGTCGTGCGCTCTGACCAACTGAGCTACAGGCCCGCGCTAAAAGCGCTTGGCTATATTACAACGACTCGAAACAACTTTGCAACAACTTTTTTCAACTTTTTTCGGAACTATCGCGAGTGAAGCGATTCCGCTCTTTCAGCGCAAGAAAGGGCACGGCACCTGTTCCGCAAGATTGCACAAACAATTGACGCATCGAATCGGTTGCCAAAAAATGCACGAAGGGGGCCCAATTGCAACAAATCGCGCCTTTCATGGCAGGAATTAGAGCAATGGGGCCTCTTTAGGCCACCCTCACGCGTTCCCGCATCAAAACGCAATTCATAGCACCAGGTCAGCGGCATGTTGCTAAGAGGAAATTCATAAGCCGCCGTAAAAAGGAGCGCAACGAGGCCCCCTGGCGGCATTTCCTGCCAAAAGCGACCGCACAACTGACGCCGTATACGAGACGATATGAGCAGGACATAGCAACATTGAGAGCCCCTGCTGCATGCAATTCCCGTGGATTAGGCCGACAATGGCGAGTGTCTGATTCGAACCGGTGGCGGCCACGCCACAAGCATGGAAAGGGGCTCTCTCATGTTGAATACTACCACCTTCGTCGGCCTCGACGTGCACGCGCGCTCGATAAAGGCCGTCGCCCTCGACGCGATGACCGGCGAGGTGCGCTCGGCCACCTTCGGCTACGACGCCGCCGAGGTCGCGGGCTGGGTGTCGTCCGTCGACCCGTCCGCCAAATGCGTCTACGAGTCGGGCGCCACCGGGTTCGACCTGCAGAAGAGGCTGTCCTCGATGGGGATCGACTGCGTCGTCGGCGCGGTGTCCAAGATGATCAAGCCCCCGGCCGACCGCAAGAGGAAGAACGACCGCAACGACGCGGAGTTCCTGGCCCGCATGCTGTCGGTAGGCAACGTCGTGGAGGTGTGGGTTCCCGACGACGGGTGCGAGGCGGCCCGCGACCTGTCCAGCGCCCTCGACGACGCCCGCGAGGACCCGAAGCGCCGCAAGCAGCGGCTGTCGAAGTTCCTCCTCAGGCACGGATACGTGTTCAGCGAGACCACCCCGACCGGCCGCAGGAAGGGCAGCTGGACCGCCGCGCACTGGGCGTGGATAAAGTCGATATCGTTTCCCGAGAAGGCGGACAACGACGTGCTCGCGTACTACGTCGATGCCGTCAGGCAGGCGATGGAGGACAAGGCCCGCCTCGAGAGGCTGGTCGAGGCCGAGGCGTCCAAGCCCAGGTGGAAGCGCAGGATCGACTCCGTCAGGTGCCTGAAGGGCATCGACGTGACGAGCGCCGCGGACCTGGTCTTCGAGGCCGGCGAGTTCTCCAGGTTCAAGAGCGCCAGGTCGTTCGCGGCGTGGCTCGGGCTCACGCCCTCCGAGCACTCCAGCGGCGAGAGCGTGCGGCAGGGCGGCATCACCAAGGCCGGCAACAAGCACCTGAGGCGCGTGCTCGTCGAGTCGGCGTGGCACTACCTCGGCTGCTCGCCGCACTCGAAGGACCTTGCCAAGGGGCAGGTCCCGGACCCCGCGGCGAGAAGGCACGCGGCCAAGGGCGTGAGAAGGCTCGTCGAGAGGCGGCGCGCGATGCTCGAGCGCGGCGTCCACAAGAACAAGGCCAACGTCGCCACCGCCCGCGAGCTCGCGTGCTGGTGCTGGGCGGTGGGCCGCATGGTCGAGAACGGCTAGCCTTCGGGAAGGCCGTCCCGACATAGCGCGATCCATCCCATCCTGCGGCCATATCCGAGGCCGTTGGGGCGAACCCCAGTCTCTTTTTTTGCGAGCGCCCAAGGCGCCACCCGCGACACGAGACTGTCGAATCGACCGAGGCAGCCCCAGCCGTAGCAACGGATTGCCCAGCGCAGAGATGCGCCACGGGCGGATATTAAACTGCAAAGACGAGCGTCGGAGAGACACGCCGAGGTCGCCGCAGGAGGGTTGAGATAGAGGAAGGGCCTGACCCAGAAAACCTGGGCCAGGCCCGATTTTGTCTATTGACAATGTCCTGCTCATATTAAAAAGCCGCCGCCCATACCGGGCAGCGGCTTTCGGAATGCAACTACGTTCGCAGCCAGCGCTTACAGCGTGCGCAGGTTGACCTCTTTGAGCTGACGGGTCGTAACCTCGTTCGGGGCGCCGGTCATGGGATCGGCCGCCGAGCTCGTCTTCGGGAAGGCGATGACGTCGCGGATGGAATCTTTGCCAGCCAGCAGCATGACCAGGCGGTCGAGACCAATAGCGATGCCGCCATGCGGGGGCGCGCCAAGCTCGAGCGCATGAATCAGGTGGCCAAACTTCACTTCCA
>CABQMC010000249.1 GCA_902465115.1 uncultured Collinsella sp. | reverse complement strand
GCACCTGCCCGGCGATATGCGTGAGGGTAGCTAAACCCCGTCTCAAATGAGCTACTAGAGGAGGTTGAGGGGGAGCTGGGGAGCGTCACCCCAGAGCTTTTCGAGACGGTAGAAGTCGCGCGCCTCGGGAGTGAAGACGTGGACGACAACCGAACCATAGTCCATGAGCATCCAGGTCTTCTGCTCGCGACCCTCGATGGAGAACGGGTGCTCGCCGCAAGCCTCGGCGACCTTCTCCTCGATCTCGTCGACGATAGAATCGACCTGGCGGTTGTTGGTACCGGTGGCAAGCACAAAGTAGTCGCATACGTCGGAAAGCTCGGTCAGGTCGAGCACCTGAACGTCCTCGCCCTTCTTGTCGTAGGCGGCCTGCGCGGCGGCGCGGGCGACATCCTCGGCGGCGACACCGCTCGCGGACAGCGAGGCGGCAGTGCGGTCGGCTCTTGTGCTCCACACCTTCAAGAATCTGCTCGTCGGTCATGGTCTCGTCGGCCATGTAATACCTCTTTCTAGACAGCCCGAGCTAGCGCAGCTGGGCGTAATGGTTGTAAATCGTAATAGCTGTGGGATAAAGATAGCGCCCGGACTGGATCACATAGACCAAACCCTGCGCAAAACAGGAGAAGAACAACTCATCGAGCGTCGACTCCCCCACCATCTTGCGCAGCGCATGCGCATAGTCGCCGTGGCGGTTGGGCTCGATGGCATCGGCCACAAAGACCACCATATCGAGCGGCGTCATGTCGCAGGCACCCACGGTGTGACGGTCGACAGCCTGGAAAACGGCCGGCGACAACTCGGGGAAAAGCTGCGGAAGCTCATAGGCGGCAACAGGGCCATGCAAAAGCGGCGTCGCGGCGGAAGGAGAGCCGGCAATCTTAATGCCGTAATGCAGAGCGCGCGTGACCAGCTCGTCATCGGAAAGCACCTTGTCCCAGTCGTGGATCAAGCCGGCGGCAGCGGCATCAAAGCGGTCGACGCCGTAGACCTCGGCCAGGTGAAGTGCGGTCTCGGCAACACCCAGCGAATGCACATAGCGCTTGCGCTTATCCTTCATGCGAACATCGAGCAGCTCTTGAATGCGCTTGAGCAGCGCGCGCTCATCGCCCTCAAACTGATCCTCTACCGACAACGTAGACCCCCATCACTCAAAATCTTCTTGACCCAGATCGACATACAAACCGCGCTTGCGAATGTAGCCGAGCACAGACTCGCTCGTAAGATAGCGCACGCTCATGCCGCGGGCAACTCGCTTACGAATGTTCGTCGAGCTGATCGCCAGCGCCGGAATCTGAATATAGCGCACGTCGAACGGCAGCCCCGACTCTTTGATTCGGGCACGCGCCGTATCGATATCAAAGCCTGGTCGTGTCGCCGCAATAAAGGTAGCAAGCTCAGCGATTCGTTCGGCATCATGCCAAGTCACAATATCGATAATCGCGTCGGCGCCCGTAATAAAGTAGAGCTTTACCTGCGGCGGGTAAAAGTCGCGAAGGGCATGAAGCGTATCGGCCGTATAGGTTACGCCCGGGCGGTCGATCTCGAACCGGCTCGCCAAAAAGGCCGGGTTCGCGGCGGTGGCGAGGACCGTCATGGCATAACGGTCCTCGGCAGGCGTCACCGGCTTGTCAAGCTTAAAGGCAGGAGAGCCCGCCGGCATAAAGAGCACAGCGTCCAAGTCGAGCGACTCGCGCGCCTGCTCGGCAGTCACCAAGTGCCCGTAATGAATCGGGTCGAATGTGCCGCCCATAATGCCGAGCCTAAACTCCCGCCCGTCCTCTAGAGGAAGCTCGGGCAGACCGATTCCACCGCGCAGCGACATGGCTTACTCGCCCTCCGAGGTCTCGGCATCGTCCGCGGCATCCGCCGCATCGACAACCTCGACGCCCTCATCCGCAGCATCGGTAACGTCAATGGCCTCAACGGCAACGTCCTCGCCAGCATCCTCGAGCTCCTCGTACTCCGAGAAGTCCTCGGCGCCCTCAAAGTCAAAGGCGCGCTGGCAAATGCGGACCTCGTCGCCCGCACGGCAACCGGCCTTCTCGAGCGCGTCGTCAACACCCATACGCGCAAACTTATGCTGCAGGTAAATGACGGCTTCCTCATTTTCCCAGTCGGTCTGGATGACCATGCGCTCGATGGCACGACCGACAACGCGGAAGGCACCGGGCTCTTCCTGGACAATGCGGAAACGCTTCTCACGCTGCAGGCGGCGACGCTCCCACTCATCGTCGCGCAGAACGACCGGCTCATCCGAGACAGCCAACTCGGCGCGCAGCTTAGCCACCTGCTCGCCCACGGCAAGCATCAGCGTATTGAGGCCGGCGCCCGTCACGGCAGACACGGCAAAGAACATATGTCCATCGTCGAGCGCTGCGCGCTTAAGGTCGGCAATCTTGTCGGCCGTGCCCGGCGCATCGCACTTGTTGGCAACGACGATCTGCGGACGCTCCGAAAGCTCGGCGCCATACTGCTCGAGCTCGCGGTTGATGATGTGATAGTCCTCAACCGGATCGCGATCCTCAAAACCACCCGTCATGTCGACGACGTGCATGATCAGGGCCGTACGCTCAATGTGGCGCAGGAACTGGTGACCCAGGCCCTTGCCCTCGCTCGCGCCCTCGATAAGGCCGGGGACGTCAGCAACGACGTAAGAATATTCGCCAGCACGCACCATGCCCAGATTGGGCACGAGCGTGGTAAACGGATAGTCGGCGATCTTGGGACGGGCGGCACTCATGCGCGCGATGAGCGAGGACTTTCCCACCGAGGGGAAGCCCACGAGCGCGGCATCGGCCATAAGCTTCATCTCGAGCTCGATCCA
>CABQMC010000248.1 GCA_902465115.1 uncultured Collinsella sp. | reverse complement strand
GCCCCTCCCGGCCGGAGCTACGTTGCCTTTGCTGCGAATCCTCGTGTCCGTTGGCCGGCGCGCCCCACTCATAATGCTTGGGTCGGTGGGCTGATGTGTTGCGTCCCGTTGGGCTATAAGGTTGAAATGAAGGTGGACAGGCGATTTAGGCCTTCGTCCAGATCTTGGTCGGAGACGCAGTAGCTTAGGCGGATGTGGCCTTCGGTTCCGAAGCAGTCTCCGGGGACTAGGGCTACGTTTGCTTCTTTGATGGCTTTGATACAGAAGTCTTCGCTTGTTAGGCCGAATTGTTTGATGCTCGGGAAAGCGTAGAAGGCGCCTGCCGGTTCCACTACGTCGAGGCCCATGGCGTTTAAGGCTGCGAGCACGCGTTTGCGGCGGGCTCGGTAGACTTTGAGCATGGGGGCTGGGTCGACGGTGAGGGCTCGGGCTGCGGCGTCCATCTCGAAGGAAACGGCGCTCGATACTAAGTATTGGTGGGCCTTTGCGATCTCGGCGATGACGGGGGCTGCGGCCGCGAGCCAACCCAGACGCCAGCCGGTCATAGCCCATGGTTTGGAGAAGCTCTCGATGACCACCGTCTGCTCGCGTAGTTCCGGGTGACGCTGAGCAAATCGCTCGTAGCCATCCACATAGACCAGGCGGTTATATACGTCGTCGCAGACCACGTAGATGCCCGCCTGCTCCGCCACGTGTGCCACGGCGTCGAGCGATGACGCGTCGAGGATGCATCCCGTAGGATTGTTGGGCGAGCAGATGACGATAGCCTTGGTCGCCGGCGTTACGCAGGCACGAAGTGCGTCTTCGTCAATCTGAAATTGCGTAGGCTCCGTATCCAAATAGACCGCTTTGGCGTGGTTGGCCACGACGATGCTCTCGTACAGGCCAAAGGCTGGCGTGGGGATGATGACCTCGTCGCCGGGGTTGAGCATAGCCATGAATGTTGCCGACAGGGCCTCGGTCGCGCCGTCGGTCAGGACGACCTCGTCGGCCGAAAACGTAAGGCCCGCGTCCCCCATGTAAGCAGACAACGCTTCACGCAGGGCGGGGCGACCGTTGTTGGGCGGATAGTGTGTGTCGCCGCGGTCCAACGAAGCGGTCACCTCGGCGCTAATCACATCGGGCGTGGGAAAATCGGGCTCGCCAAGCGCGAGCGCAATGCATCCCGGGTGCTGGGCAGCGAGCGCGTTAATCCGACGGATGCCGGAGGGCTTGAGCGTGGCAAGCGAGGTATTCATGGGCAGACGCATGGCGTTCCTTTCGTAAGGGTTGCACTAGGATAGCGCGGCGGAGCGCCGTCAGACGGTGTAACCTAAACGGAAACCAACCGGAAAGGAGGCGGCATGGAGACGACCGCGCGCGGGGATGTACCAAAAACGCTGCAAACCATTGCGTATATCAGCATTCCCAATAGCGCCGATCTTGAGTTTTTGCTCTGGGACCTGCAGGATGCCATCGCGGCCTATGCCCGGCTTTCCGGCACCGCGCTCCCCCACCCGGTCGATTTGGAGGCGGATGATGCCGGTGCAGTCGATGGCATGGTGCTGGCCATTGAAGATATGGCTGACGATGAGACGTTGACAGCTATCGAGCAGGCGCTTGAACGCTTTGGCTGTACGGGAACGCGCGTCTATGCCGCGATTCGAGCCGCACAAGAGGGCGCTAAGCAGGCGCGCGGGACCGCCGTTCGTCTGCACAAGGCATGTGAGCGCCATGACCAATTGTGGTGTGGCGGCGTTGTCGTCTGTGCCGGCAGCGGTATTGCGGCGCTTCGCCACTCCCCGCGTATGGGCCTCTTGCGCCGGCCATTTTCCGAAGCGATGGACAAGCTCGTAGGCGCCGTTCGCATGGGCTGCTCCGTCGAGCATGCGCAGCGACTTGGCGGCGGCAATGCCGTCAACGTCAACGTCGACGGCATGGTTTGCGCCGAGCCAGCCGTGCCCGCGCCGATCTGGCGAGGCGTTCTGAAACGCCTCGGCGCCCGCGCCCAATCAGATATCTAAATTAGAGAGCGGCCCAGTCAACGGCTTCGTGCCAACGCTCAACAAGACGCTCCAGACGCCAGGCGGCATTGGCGGGACTCGTCGAGGGCAGGACGATGGCGGGCAGCCCGGTGCGTTCTTGTAGATAGCGCTTGTAGAGCCGGCCAGCTGTACCTCCGTTGCATACCACCTGCTCAATAGGCGCATTGCCCGCAATGCGCTCGATATGTGCCGGCGCAACGTTGCGAATGCTCGCGTCACTCGAGCCCTTAATGTCACAGCTCTCGATCACGTCCCACAGGGCCACGCCGCCGTTCAGCAGCATGGAGCGCTTGGCAGCAATCGAGGCGTCGAGCGTCGCAGGCTCACCGCTTGCCAAAGGGTCGCCCTCGTTGGGCGGCACGGGCACACCGAGGCATGCGGCCATCACGCGCCAAAAGCGATTCTGAGGGTTACCGTAATAAAAGGCATTGGCACGCGAAAGCACCGAGGGAAACGACCCGAGCACCAAAACGCGCGAGTGCTCGTCAAACACGGGCTCAAACCCATGCTCAATATGTTGATAGCCCTCGTCCGGCGCGGCCACGAACTAGGCCCTCAACAGATAGCGCACCTCGTAGGGTGCAAGCTCAAGGGAGCCCGGCAGCTCGACCGTGGGCGCATCGTCGGCAAGCAGGTCGACGAAGGAGCCGTTGAGTTCGCCGGCTCCAAAGGTATAGGGCTCGTTCACGGCATTGACCGCCACAAGCACCGTCGCGTCGTCGCAGGCGCGCTCGAACAGCAGCTGCTTGTTCTGGATCACCACGTTGCGATAGGCACCGTAGTTGAGAGCACGGGCAGCCGC
>CABQMC010000247.1 GCA_902465115.1 uncultured Collinsella sp. | reverse complement strand
GGGCGAGATCGACGAGAGCACGTTCTATGCGGGTAGCCACGGCGACTGGATTGCCGACCTGGCCATCGCTCTGAAGAACGACACCAAGCAGCGTTTCCTGGTCATTTGCGAGAACAAGGGCGCCATCCCCAACATGCCCTACGACGCTATGGTCGAGCTGCCTGCCTACATTGGCAAGAACGGCCCCGAGGTCATCAGTCGCGACAACATTCCGCTGTTCCAGCAGGGCCTCATGATGCAGCAGCTGAACTCCGAGAAGCTCATTGTCGAGGCTACGATCGAGGGCTCGTACGAGAAGGCGCTTAAGGCCTTTACGCTCAACAAGACCGTGCCGTCGATGAAGGTCGCCAAGGAGGTTCTCGACGACATGATCGAGGCCAACAAGGGTTACTGGCCCGAGCTTAAGTAAAAGCAACAGGGTCGCTGACCGCATACCTGGAGCAATGCCCCGTCCACGTGATTGCGTGGGCGGGGCATTGTCATTTGGTGCAAGGAGTGTCCCCGGGTGCCGGCAGAAAAGGAACGTCCCTAAGTGCCGCATTGTGGGTAACGCGTTTTATCAAATATGGCATTTATCTGCGGTAATGTTCTATTTCACCGCTGAGGGTGACATTTTATACCGCCTGCCGAACCGTGTGGAGACCTAACAACTTTTTAGCTCAGTGTTGTGCGTGTAGCAATTTCGCCCGGCCTCGCCTCCGGGCTGCCACATGAGAGGGGATCTTATGGCACGACTGCACGTAATGGAACGCAGCCACGCTCAGGCCGTCATGGACGACCTGCATGATGCGCTCGGACGCCGTCTGGCGGTGAGTTCGCTCGCCCCGTGTCCCGTCGAGTTTACGGCGGCGCTCGTCAACCTGTGCTCCACCCAGAGCTGCGGCAAGTGCACGCCCTGCCGCGTGGGCCTGAGCGCGCTGAGCGACCTGCTCGCCGATGTGCTCGAAGGGCGCGCCGATGAGTCCACGCTCAACCTTATTGAACGCACGGCCCGCACCATCTACCTTTCGAGCGACTGCGCCATCGGCTACGAGGCCGGCGCCATGGCGCTCACGGCCATTCGTGGCTTCCGGGACGACTTCGAGCATCACATCCGCGAGCACTCCTGCGGCTTTGACCGCGAGGCCCGCGTTCCGTGCGTCTCGGGCTGCCCGGCGCACGTCGACATTCCCGGTTACATCTCGCTCGTCGAGGCCGGCCGCTATGCCGATGCCGTCAAAGTCGTCCGCAAGAACAACCCGCTGCCGCTCGTTTGCGGCCTGGTGTGCGAGCATCCCTGCGAGATGCACTGCCGCCGCGGCATGGTCGACGACCCCATGAACATCCTCGCCCTCAAGCGTTTTGCCGTTGAGCACAGCGACCTCAACGATTACAAGCCTAGAGTGGCCGACAACACCGGCAAGCGCATCGCCGTGGTTGGCGGCGGCCCGGCCGGCCTTTCCTGCGCCTACTACCTGGCCGTGATGGGCCATAAGGTGACCATCTTTGAACAGCGCCACCACCCGGGCGGCATGCTGCGCTATGGCATTCCCAGTTACCGTCTGCCGCGCGAGCGCCTGCAGGCCGAGATCGACTGGATCTTGAGTGCCGGCATCGACGTGGAACTCGACCACTCCGTCAACGGCGAGGAGCTTGCCCACCTGCGCGACGAGTTCGATGCCGTCTACCTGGCCATTGGCGCCCACAGCGATAAGAAGCTCGGCCTTCCGGGCGAAGAGGCGCCCGGCGTGGAGTCGGCCGTCAAGATGCTGCGTGCCATCGGCGACAACGAGCTGCCCGACCTGAGCGGCCAGCGCGTGTGCGTCATCGGCGGCGGCAATGTGGCCATGGACGTGGCACGCTCTGCCGTGCGCTGCGGTGCCGAAAAGGTGAGCATCGTCTACCGTCGCCGCATCTGCGACATGACGGCCCAGGATGCCGAGATTGCCGGCGCCCAGGCCGAGGGCTGCGAGGTTCTGGAGCTCACGGCGCCGCTCGCCATCGAGACGGGCGAAGATGGTCGCGTGAGCGGCCTGCGCGTGCAGCCACAGATTATCGGCGAGCCTCGCCGTGGGCGTCCGGCCCCGCGTGCCGCAGCCACGCCCGAGCGCGTCATTCCCTGCGAGCGCGTGTTTGTGGCCATTGGCCAGGACATCGATTCCAAGCCGTTTGAGGACATGGGCATCGCCTGTAAGTGGGGTCGCGTCGTTACCGATTCGGACGGCGCCGTGCCCAACTTCGATGGCCTCTTTAGCGGCGGCGACTGCCAGACCGGTCCCGCCACCGTCATCCGTGCCATCAACGCCGGCCGCGTGGCTTCGGCAAACATCGACCGCTATCTGGGATTCGACCACAAGATCAAGCTCGAGGTCGAGCTGCCGACCGTCCAGTTTAAGGGCAAGCACGAGTGCGGCCGCTGCGAGCTGGGCGAGCGCGAGGCCGGCGAGCGCATCCACGATTGGAATCTGGTCGAGCAGGGCCTTACCGAGGAGGAGGCACGCCAGGAGGCAAGCCGCTGCCTGCGTTGCGACCACTTTGGCTTTGGCGCGTTCCGCGGAGGGAGGAACCTGGAATGGTAGAGCCCAACAACCCCACTGTCAGCGACAACACCGAAAGCGGAGCACTCAACATGGTCAAGCTCACTATCGATAACTGCGAAGTCGTGGTGCCCGAGCACACCACGATCCTGGATGCGGCCAAGTCCGTCGGCATTCAGATTCCCACCCTGTGCTACCTGCGCGATCTGAACGAGATCGGCGGCTGCCGCGTGTGCGTGGTCGAGGTTGAGGGCTGCGACCAGCTGGTTGCCGCCTGCAACAACTACGTGCTCGACGGTATGGTGGTCCACACCAACAGTCCCAAGGCCC
>CABQMC010000246.1 GCA_902465115.1 uncultured Collinsella sp. | reverse complement strand
GGTCTCGGTGCCTTCAACACCAACAACCTCGAGTGGACCCTGGCTATTCTCCAGGCCGCCGAGGAGGCCAAGTCTCCGCTGATCCTTCAGTGCACCGCTGGTGCCGCTAAGTGGATGGGCGGTTTCAAGGTCTGCGCCGACATGGTCAAGGCTGCCGTCGAGGCCACGGGCGTTACCGTTCCCGTCGCCCTTCACCTCGATCATGGTTCTTACGAGGACTGCTTCAAGTGCATCGAGGCCGGCTTCACGTCCATCATGTATGACGGCTCTCACGAGGAGACCTTCCAGCTTAACCTCGACCGCACCAAGGAGCTCGTTGAGCTTGCCCACTCCAAGGGCATGTCCATCGAGGCCGAGGTCGGCGGCATCGGCGGCACCGAGGACGGCGTGACCTCCAGCGGCGAGCTCGCTGATCCTGCTGAGTGCAAGCAGATTGCTGACCTGGGCGTCGACTTCCTCGCCTGCGGTATCGGCAACATCCACGGCGTGTACCCTGCCGACTGGGCTGGCCTTTCCTTCGAGCGCCTGGGCGAGATCAAGGCTCAGACCGGCGACCTGCCCCTCGTCCTGCACGGTGGCACCGGCATCCCCGAGGATCAGATCAAGAAGGCCATCTCCCTGGGTATCTCCAAGATCAACGTCAACACCGATCTGCAGCTCGTCTTTGCCAAGGGCGTTCGCGAGTACATCGAGGCTGGCAAGGATCAGCAGGGCAAGGGCTTCGACCCCCGCAAGCTCCTCAAGCCTGGTCGCGACAACATCGTTGCCCGCACCAAGGAGCTCATGGAGGAGTTTGGCTCCGTCAACAAGGCGTAAGTAGCGGTTTAACTTCCCGCCGGAGGCCCCGTTTCCCCTACGCTGTTTCCCTCGCGCTCACCTGGCTTCGCCAGAAGTCGCGCGACGGAATCAGCTCCGGGGAAACGGGGCCTCCTTTGTTAACTCGCTACAGGGTTACTGGGCTGAATTCATTTTTTTGACTACCGTTCGGCGGTGTTGATGGCTCCCTTGTTGGGGCTTTCTTTTGTATCTCGCTACAATGGACTTCAAGCGTTCTAGTGACTTGGAGTTTTGGTATGGCTGTTATTAATGTGCTGCCTTCGGATGGGAAGGTTGTTGACGAGGGTCCTGTTGGTTGCTCTGTTGATGTTTGCTGCGATGACTTTCGCCATCTCGATATTGGGCTACCGCCTGAGATTCTTCGTCTTAAGGATGCCGGGTATTTGACGCAGGCTGTTGCCGCCTGCGATCGCCTTTTGGAGCAGAACCCTGAGCCTTCGCTGGCTGCCTGCGTTCGCGCCGAGCGGTATCGCATGATCGAGACGCCGCTTCATTTTTCGGTGTCGCGCGATCGAGCTATTGCGATGATCCGCGAGGAGTGGCCTGGGTTTACCGAGGAGCAGTTTGACGATCTGATTGACCGTAAGCGTATTGACTGGCGCTTTATCGATGGCGAGCTGTTCGTTCTCGACAACTTCCTCGCTTCGCTTCGCGTATATCCCAAAGAGGTTCCCGGCATGCGTCCCGATCCTACGGACGGAATTGCACTGCGCAACGAGATGCTCAAGGAGATGGAGTCACAAAACGGATTGACTCGCGTTATTACGCTTAAGGCGTCCTTGTCTGTCCCCGGCGCTCTAGAGGGGGAGACCGTTCGCGCTTGGCTTCCCGTAGCCGCCACCTGCCGCCAACAGTCTCAGGTCGAGATTCTCGACATGACGCCGGAGGGTGCTGTTGCTCCCGCGAACGCTTCGGCGCGTACCGCCTCGTGGTCTTCTTCGAGTGAGCGCTCATTCTCGGTGACTTATCGCTATCAAATCAATGCCGCTTATCGCGATATTTATGGGGGTGCGCTTCCGTCGCATCCGTGTATGGACGCGCCGTTGCCCGAAGATATTTCTGAGGACCGTCCGCACATTGCATTCACGCCGTATCTGCAGCAGCTGACGGCCGGTGTTGTTGACGGACTCGAGGATCCGCTCGATTGCGCCCGTGCTATCTATGATTACCTGACGCAGTATATCGACTATCGCTATCAGCCGCCGTACTTGCTTTTGGGATCTATTGCCGATGACTGCGCGCATTCGCTCCGCGGCGATTGCGGAGTTATGGCGCTCACGTTTATCACCATGTGCCGTATCGCGGGCGTGCCTGCCCGTTGGCAGAGCGGCCTGTACGTTGCGCCCGATTCGGTGGGGTCGCACGACTGGGCAGAGTTCTATACGCCGCAGACCGGTTGGCTCAACGCCGACGTGTCATTTGGATCTTCTGCTCGCAGGATGGGGGAGGAGTGGCGCCGCCGTCACTACTTTGGCAATCTCGACCCGTGGCGTATGGTGGCCAACAATCGATTCCAGGCAGAGTTTGAGCCCTCTTTCGACGGCATGCGCGAGGACCCTTACGATAACCAGATGGGTGAGGCTTCGGTCGACGGTCGCGGATGCCGTCAGCGCGAGATGCTCCGCACAGTCGAACTCATCGAAATGCTCGAAGTTCCATTTTCGGACTAATCGGTAGAAAGCTGTGATAAACTAACTCACGCATTACGTGCCCGAGTGGCGGAATTGGCAGACGCAGTGGACTCAAAATCCACCGTTGGCAACAACGTGCGAGTTCGAGTCTCGCCTCGGGCACCATACATGCAAGTGAGCGTTCAAGGGGGTTGCGGCCCCCTTTTTCGTGCCGAACTCGCGTGAGCGCGCGAAGCGTTAAGCAAACAGGCCTGCGGCCTGTTTGTAGCGGCGCGTGGCGAGGGCGCCGCGCGTCCGAAGCCCGGGGCTTCGCGAAGCGAAGGCCCTTCGAGTCTCGCCTCGGGCACCATACATGCAAGTGAGCGTTCAAGGGGGTTGCGG
>CABQMC010000245.1 GCA_902465115.1 uncultured Collinsella sp. | reverse complement strand
GACTGAGCGCCGCCGCGGGCTCGCCGTGCAGGCGAAGTTCCGCAACCCGGCCATGCCGTCCATCGTCTCCCAGAGCGACGCCATGGTGAAGATGATCAGCGCGCTCCCGTGGCTCGCCGAGAGCGACGTGGCGCTGGAGGAGTTCAGGTTCACCGACGACCAGATCCAGCGGCTGCGCTCGGACAGGACGCGTGCGAACGGCCGTCAGGTCGTGACAGCGGCCCTGGGGTCGCCGCCCGATGATTAGCCGGGCGTCGTTCGACGCGTACTGCTCCGACGTCGAGAGCCTCAAGGCCAGGGCGACGGAGGTGGTCGAGAAGGCGGTCGGCGCCTGGCTGAGGGCAAACCCAGATGCCGGCGTCTCGGAAGTTCGCGAGGGCATCAAGGATATGCTCGCCTCTATCGTCGAGTCCTTCGACGGCGCCGCCGCGACCATCGCGGCGGAGTGGTACGACGAATCCGCGGAGCTCGCGCACGCCAAGCTGCCCAGCGCGGTGACCGAGATTGCCTATGCTCCCGAGCAGGTGGACGCGACCGTCCGATACCAGGTGAGGAAGCTCATTGAGGGGGACCGGGCCGGCTTCGCCACCGCTTGCGCCGACCTCGTTCGAGACCAGGTGGCGCGTAGCGTCAACGAGACCGTCATGGCAAACGCCAAGAGGGACCGCAAGCACGGCGTGCGCTTCGCCCGTATCGCGACGGGATCCGAGACGTGTGCCTTCTGCTACATGCTCGCGAGCCGAGGGGCTGTCTACCACAACCGCAAGACAGCCGGCGAGTTCAATCACTTCCACCGGCACTGCGACTGCAAGGTCGTCCCAGGTTTCGAGGACGACCCGCTCGCGGTGCTCGTGGAGGGCCACGACCCCTCTGTTATGGCCGACCGCATGTACGAGATCGAGCAGCAGACAGGGCTCTCTTTCGCCAACAAGAGCGACCTGTCGAGGATCTCGGAGTACATGGCCATGCTCGACCGAGGATGGCTCTACGACGGGGAGGATGTCGTTGTCTCCTATCCAGACGATCAGACTAAATTGGAAATCGAGAGGGATCGGCCCTGGGAGAAAGCCGCTGCGGAAACGTTGGCCCGCAACGGCTTCGCAGCGCGTTTCGTCGTCGACCGCCGCGAGTACGTCGACCCCGACGACGGTCTTCTTAAGTTCATCGGCCTTCCGGATCTTGAAGGCGGAGTCGAGCTGAAATCTCTCATAAGGGCGAAGAGCGTCTCTGCCGTAGACAGGCACCTCAGGGACGCTTCCGGAAAAGAGGGGCTGTTCGCCTGCGTCATCGACAATCAGAGCGGAATCCTGCCAGACAGCGATGTCAGGGTTGCCATCCGGGAGAAGATGGGCAAGAGACATGTCCGCAGGGTCGTGTTCATCACATCGGCCGGCGAGATTGAGTACATCGTCAAATAGAAAAAGCCTCGAAGGGACCATAAAGGCCCAATCAAGGCTCTTTCATCAGCAATTGCTGAGTTCATTTTATCACTCTGTTGAACAAAGGCGCATTCGGTGCGCCTTTTTCATACTCACGCCCACCGCCGGCGGAAACGGCGGTACCACCGCGCCCAGCGGGCAACTGGGCTCGTCCACGCCCGAGCGGGCGGATCCGCACAGAAAGGAATAGAGGATGTCCGAGGAGTTCACCCCCATCGAATCGCAGGAGGCCTTCGACGCCGCCATCAAGGAGCGCATCGAGCGCGCCAAGGAGAGCGTCAGAAAGGACTACGCCGATTACGACGCCGTCAAGAAGGAGCTCGAGGAGCTCAAGGGCAAGGGCGCTGGGGACGGCGACCGTATCAAGGGCCTCGAGGAAAAGGTCGCCGCGTTCGAGAAGGAGAGGGCGGAGCGCGAGGAGGCGGATAAGGCCGAGAAGCTCCGCAAAAAGGTCTCCGAGGAGACCGGCGTCCCGGTCGAGCTCATCCAGGGCGCCGACGAGGAGTCCATGAAGGCGTTCGCAGAGTCCGTCGCGAAGTTCGCCAAGAAGCCCGCGGCCCCCAAGGTCCCACGCGGCGGCGAGCGCGGGGTCGGTGAGGACGACTCGGCCATGAAGGACTACATCAAGAAACTCATCCCCTAGAAAGGAAACCAAATGGCAGCCAGCATCAAAAGCTCGAAGGTGAAACTCCCCTCCGAGGTCGTCACCGAGATCATCAACAAGGCGAAGGACGGCTCCACCATTGCCGCCCTGTCCCCGGCAAAGCCCAAGAAGTTCGTCGACAGCACTCACATGGTCTTCAACCCGAGCGCCGAGGCGGAGGTCGTCGAGGAGGGCGCCAAGAAGGGCAGCTATGACATCGACCTCACCCCGCGCGAGGGCAAGCGCTTCAAGGTCGTCACCACCACGTGCGTCTCCGACGAGCTCGTCTGGGCGGACGAGGACAACAAGCTGGAGATCGTCTCGAGCATCCTCGCAGACCAAGCCGCGGCGATCTCCCGCGCCATCGACTACGTCGTCTACCACGCCGTCAACCCCAAATCGGGCTCCGTCATGGACGGCTACAAGTCCCTCACCTCAGAGGCGCGCTCACTCACGGCTACCTCCGACCCCGTGTCCGACATCGATGCCCTCGTCGACCTCCTCGAGGACTACGACATCAACGGCATGGCTCTCTCCAAGAAGTACGCCTCCGAGCTCCGCAAGATCCGCGTTCCCGCCACGGGACTCCGACTCTTCCCCGAGATTCCGCTCAACCTGGACGCCGGCTCCATCGATGGCGTGACCGCCGCCACCTCCGGGACCGTAAACGGCCGCAAGTGCACGGTCGATCCCAAAGTCAAGGCGATCATGGGCGACTTCTCCCTCATCAACTGGGGCATGGTTCGTGACATGTGGTCCGAGGTCATCGAG
>CABQMC010000244.1 GCA_902465115.1 uncultured Collinsella sp. | reverse complement strand
GCCGTAGTCGATGGCTTCAACTTCGCCCACGGCGTGATCGCCGGTGTGCTTGCGCGCCTGTTTATGGAGGGCTGCGTGGCGAGCCCGGATATGAAGGCGTTGCTGCATGAGCTTTCGCCCATCGATTCTTCGGAGCCCGAGCTCATGGATCCGCTGGCAGTCGACTCCACGCGCATCTTCGATACCGTGGTCGCTGCCTACCTGCTGGATTCCGATCGCTCCGAGTTCGATGAGGCATATCTTGCCGATACGTATCTGCAGATGGCGCTGCCTGCGGCGCGCGGTGCAGAGGATGCCGGTGAGGACGCTCCGGCGCCCGCCGCTCGCACGGCGGCCTTGACGCTGGCGCTGGTCGCACCGCTGCGCGACCGCATGGCCCGCGAGAATGCCGCCAACGTGTTCGATGGCATCGAGATGCCGCTCGTTCCGGTGCTTGCCAAGATGGAGCGCGCGGGCATGCTCGTGGACCCCGATCGCCTGCGCAGTCTGTCCGAGGGTCTGGCGACCCAGATCACCGAGGTCGAGCGCAGTATTCGCGACCTGGCGGGTGACGAGACCTTTAATATTGGCAGTCCTATGCAGCTGTCGCACGTGCTCTTTGATGTGATGGGGCTTCCGACCAAGGGTCTCAAGAAGACTAAGCGCGGCTATTATTCGACCAACGCCAAGGTGCTGAGCGACCTTGCCCGCGACCACGAAATCGTGCGTCTGATCTTGGATTGGCGTGAGAAGTCTAAGATCAAGTCCACCTATCTGGACACCCTGGGCCCGCTGCGCCGTGGTGACGGTCGCGTGCACACCACGTACAACCAGACCATCACGGCAACGGGGCGTCTGTCCTCGAGCGACCCGAACCTGCAGAACATCCCGACGCGCTCGGAGCTGGGTCGTACCGTCAAGACGGCGTTTTCGGCAGGCGAGGGAAGCGTCTTTTTGGCGGTGGACTACTCGCAGATCGAGCTGCGCCTGCTCGCGCATCTTTCGGGTGACGAGCATCTGGTGCGTGCCTTTAACGAGGGCGAGGACTTCCATGCCGAGACAGCCGCGCGCGTATTTGGCGTGCCGGTGTCCGAGGTAACGCCCGACCTGCGCAGCCGCGCCAAGGCCGTGAACTTTGGCATCGTGTACGGTCAGCAGGCCTATGGCCTGTCGCAGTCGCTGCATATTTCGATGGCCGAGGCGCGCGACATGATCGACCGCTACTACGAGGCCTACCCGGGCGTGCGTACGTTCCTCGATAACGTGGTGGCGCGCGCCAAGCAGACGGGCTACGCCGAGACCATTTACGGCCGCAGACGCCATATTCCCGAGCTCAAGGCCAAAAACCCGCAACTCCGCGGCTTTGGCGAGCGCACGGCCATGAACCACCCCATGCAGGGAACCGCCGCCGACATCATCAAGATCGCCATGGCCCGCGTAAGTCGTCGCCTGGAAGAAGAAGGCTTTGCCGCACACATGATCCTGCAAGTGCACGACGAACTGGACTTTGAGTGCCCCATCGACGAAGTCGAGCGCCTAACCACCATGGTCCGCGACGTCATGGAGCACGTAGTAGACCTTCGCGTCCCCCTAATCGCCGAAGCCAGCACCGGCATAACCTGGGCCGACGCGAAATAGAAAAACAGCCACAGGTCCAAAGCAGCCAAACCAGAAGGGAGTCCCTTTCAGCAAGGAACTCCCTTCATCCATAATTATTCAGCCAAGTATCTAGACGCCAAGACGCCATCTAGGCGGCAAGCAAGTCACCCTAGGACCTGGCCGGGCGAGCCACGTTAACGAGCCGCCAAGATGGCGTCGATGAGCGTCAGTACGCCCCCGTCGTTGTTGCTCGGAATGCGCCACTTGGCGTGCGAGTTCATGTGCTCCTCGGCATTGTCCACGATAAAGCTGTGCCCGACGCGCTCCAGCATGGGGATATCGTTGTAGGTGTCGCCCACGGCGGCGGCATCGGCGATATCGATGCCCAGGTGCTCGCACAGGTGCGCGACGCCGGCGCCCTTGTCGACACCCAGGTTCATAAAGTCGATCCACTCGCGCCCGGCGTTGGTGACGTAGAGCTTGTCCGAGAACTCGGGGCTATAGGTCTCGCGGAATGCGGGCTCGGCATCATAGGCCGGGAAGAAGATTGAGATCTTGTTGGACTCGATATCAAGGCCCTCAAAGCTATCGACGTAGTTGATTGTGTTGTAGTAGACGCTGATCTCGTCGTGGTATTGATGGTCGCGGGCAAGCACGTAGAACTCGTCGAAGCAGCACAGGACGGGGACAGCGCGCGGATCCTCCGAGGCGCGGCTCAAGACCTGCTGGTACAGCTCCACGTCGATAATGCTCTTATAGATATAGCTGCCGCGATAGATCACGCACGCTCCGTTGTCGGGACAAAAGGCGAGGCGGTTCTTGATGCCCTCGAACATCTCCTCGAGCTTGGGGGCGGGACGTCCGCTGGCGGGGCAGAATACGATGCCGGCGTCGGCGAGCTTGTCCAGGCGCTCGTCAAGACCCTGGGGCAGCACACGCTCGTCGGTCAGCAGCGTCTTGTCCATATCGACGGCGAGAATCTTAATGTTGCCGATGTTGGCGTCCGATTCGTAAGTTTGCATAAAAATGCGCCTTTCGTTTCGAGATTGTTTCAGACGTTATAACCATCAACTAGTAGTCGAGCGTATTTTCGCAGGAATGGTGCGTATTTGCACTGCAATTCACAAACTAATGAAAAAACTTTTCAGAAATTTGAATTTGTCGCTTGTGCTGCGGGCACTTTAGCGTAATATAGCGACCATCGAAAACGGAGACGGAAAAACAACCGCTTACCGAGGAAAAGGTACCGTTTACGATATTAGAATTGCGCCCGGCGATAGGTGAAAGGAGAGGCAGATGCAGTTCGT
>CABQMC010000243.1 GCA_902465115.1 uncultured Collinsella sp. | reverse complement strand
CAGCCGAGTCCCTACGACCGTCTGATTCTTGAGAACCTGGTGCGCTACCAAAACGAGGAGGTGGCGATCGTCGCCGCCGAGACTGAGGAGGCCGCCGACAAGGCGCTCAAGCTCATCAAGGTCGACTACGAGGTGCTTGAGCCCCTGCTCGACTTTACCAAGGCACTCGATAACGACATCGTGGTTCACCCCGAGGGCGACGTGACCTTTATGTTTCCGCAGGGCGGCGACGTCCCGCGCAACTTGGTATGCAGCGGCACGAGCGACTTTGGCGACTTGGACGAGGCCTTTGCCCAGAGCGACATCGTCTTCACCCGCACCTACACCAGCCAGGCCACGCAGACCGCGCCCATGGAAACTTTCCGAGCCTTCGCGACGACAGACGCGTTCGGGCGTATTTCGGTGACCACCTCTACGCAGGTGCCCTTCCACGTGCGCCGCATGGTCGCGCAGTCGCTCGACATTCCGCAGTCGCAGGTGCAGGTCATTAAGCCGCGCATCGGCGGCGGCTTTGGCTCCAAGCAGACGGGCTGCTGCGAGATCTTCGTGGCATTCGTTACCCAGCAGACCGGCCGTCCGAGCTACTGCTGCTACACCCGCGAGGAGACCATCACCGCGGGCAACTCGCGCCACCAGATGCAGATGACCGTTAAGCTGGGCGCCATGAACGACGGCACCATCACGGCCATCGATCTGCACACGCTGTCCAACGCCGGCGCGTACGGCGAGCACGCTACCACGACGATCGGCCTTTCGGGCCACAAGAGCCTGCCCATCTACAACCATGTGAAGGCGAGCCGCTTTAGCTGGGACGCCGTCTACACCAATACCAACCGCGGCGGCGCGTATCGCGGCTACGGTGCCACCCAGGGCCAGTTTGCCGTGGAGAGCGCCGTCAACGAGCTCGCCGACATGTTGCACATGGATCCCGCCGACCTGCGCCTTAAGAACATTGTGCGCGAGGGCGAGATCATGCCGCAGTACTACAACGAGAAGCTCAACGCCTGCGCGCTCGACCGCTGCCTGCTGCGTGCGATGGACATGATCGGCTGGCGCGATAAGCCGCTGGCCGTCGACCTGGGCGACCGCGTGCGCGCCCTGGGCTGCGCGCTCACCATGCAGGGCTCGGGCATCTCCAACGTGGACATCGCCGGCATCGACATGCGCCTGGAAGAGGATGGCTTCATTACCATCGGCACCGGCGCCACCGATAACGGCATGGGCGTCGACACGATCCTGGCGCAGATTGCCGCCGAGGAGCTGGGCGTGGAGAGTTCGTTGATCGTGGTGCGCGGCGTGGACACCGACGTGTCGCCGTTCGATGCCGGCTCGTACGCGAGCTCGGGCACGTACGTGACGGGCCTTGCCGCCAAGAACGCCGCGACCGAGCTGCGCGAGAAGATCTGCGCCAAGGCCGCCCAGATGTGGGACGTGGACGCCGCCGATGTGGTCTTCGATGGCCAGTACGTGCGCCTGTCCGACGAACGTGCCGCGCGCGAGCAGAACCGCTACCTCACGCTGCGCGACTTTGCCAACCTGTGCGTTAAGAACATTGCGGGCGGCGACGCGCTCACCTCGCATGCCTCTGCCTGCTTGCCCGTTTCGCCCCCGCCGTTTATGGCCGGCATTGCCGAGGTCGAGGTCGACAAGGCTACCGGCAAGGTGACCGTGGTGGACTATGCGGCGGCCGTCGACTGCGGCACCGTGATCAACGAGGCGCTCGCGCGCGTCCAGGCCGAGGGCGGCATTGCCCAGGGTATCGGTCACGCGCTCTACGAGATCGTCGAGCACGATGAGCGCGGTCGTCTGCGCACCGGCAACTTTATGAGCTACAAGCTGCCCACACGTCTGGATATCGGCAGCATCCGCGTGGCCTTTGAGCCGAGCTACGAGTCGACGGGTCCGTTTGGTGCCAAGTCGATCGGCGAGGTCGTCATCAACACGCCGCTCGCCGCCGTTGCCTCGGCCGTGGCACACGCTACCGGACATCAGGTTCGCTCGCTGCCGATCACGCCCGAGAAGGCCCTGCTGGGGGAGTAGCGGGTCGGCGAACAAGTCGTACAAGCCGTAATTGGCGGGGCGGGGCAACTCGTCCCGCCTTTTGCACTCGTGGTGAGGTCGTGAGCTAATAACGTGTGCGTGCGCTTGTCGTTCGTATCTGCTATCATTCCTAGTCTGTGCGCTCATGCGGGCGTGGCGGAATTGGTAGACGCGCCAGATTTAGGTTCTGGTGGGATTCCCGTGAAGGTTCGAGTCCTTTCGCCCGCACCAACGCACCAGCGTCGGCCTTGGCCGTCGCGACTCTTTGTTGCATAAAGGTACCAGCACCTCAGATAAGCTGGGCAGTATGAGGAGGAACGTGTTGAACATCACCGCTTCTGACGTCAAGGACGCCAAGCTCACCGCTACGGTCACCATCCCGGCCGTCGACGTCGACGCCGCGATCAAGAAGGCCTACAAGGACACCGCCAAGAAGTACCGCTTCCCCGGCTTCCGCGCCGGCAAGGCTCCCCGTCCGGTCATCGACTCTGCACTTGGCGCCGAGGCTACCCTCGCTCAGGCCACCAACGACCTGATCGCCGCCAACGAGCCCGCCGTCCTCAATGAGCTGGACATCGTCCCCACCAAGAACGGTGACTACAAGGAGCTCGACCTCGCCAAGGATCACGAGGACTACACCTACACCGTCGAGTTCTCCCTGCGTCCTGCTGCCGAGCTCTCCTCCTTCGACGCTGTCGAGATCGAGATGCCCCCTGCGGAGGTCACCGAGTCCGAGATCAACAACCAGGTCGAGATGCTCCTCAACTACCGTGCCACCTTCGAGGACGTCGAGGGTCGCGCCGTCGAGGCCGAGGACTACGTCACCGTCGATCTCAAGGCCGTCGA
>CABQMC010000242.1 GCA_902465115.1 uncultured Collinsella sp. | reverse complement strand
CACGGTTGCCAAAATGGACCAGAACCGTGGATCCGATCTGCGCCTCGTAGGCAAGAGTTTCCGGGATGCCGTAGGCGAATGGCTCGGACAGCGCACGCGTCGGAATGTCCAGGACTACGCTCGCGTAGGCGGCGACGGGCTCAGGTACAGGCTCGGACTTGGCCGGGGCAACAGCAGGCTCGGGCGTGGCCGGAGCCTGCTCCGGATCCGGCGAACCAAACAGCGAAAGTTGCTCGGCCATGGCCCCAGCACCTCCCATCCCATTCGTCTACAGAAACAAGAACCCCGCTCGGGGTGAACGGGGCTCGGATACATACGTTTGCGCAGCGATTACAGCGCCATCGTGCGGGCGCGGTCGATGCGCGCCAGGCAGTCGTCGCGGCCGACGAGCGCCATGGTCTCGCCCAGCGGAGGGCTCACCATGTTGCCGCAGACGGCGACGCGCACAGCCTGGAACACCACGCGCTTCTTGAGGTCCATCTGCTCGGGCAGCGGCTCAAGCGCGGCGTCGATGTTGGCGGCCGTCCACTCGTCCACGCCCTCGAGCGCGACCTTGGTGGCATCCAGAATGGCACCCATGCCCTCCTTGGCCAGGCCTTTGTTGACAGACTTCTCGTCATACTCGAGCGTATCGGCCGTAGCGAAGATGGGAGCGGCGACGGTCACGGCGTCGGCCGGCATCTTGGTGCGAGGCTTGACGATAGCGGCAAGCGCGTCGATCCAGTCCTCACCGTACTCGACGTTGCCCTCGATGAGACCCGCCTCGTGCAGCTCGGGAACCATGATCTCGTCGGCAAACTGAGCATCGGACATGCCATTGATGTACTCGGCGTTGACCCAGTCGAGCTTCTTGGGGTCGAAGGTCGCCGGGTTCTTGGAGATGCGGTCAAGCGAGAACTTGCTGGCCAGGACATCGCGCGGGATGATCGTGGTCTCGCCGTCGAGCGACCAGCCGAGCAGCGCCAGGTAGTTGACGAAGGCGTCGGACAGGTAGCCGGCGTCGCGGTACTCCTCCACCGAGGTGGCGCCGTGGCGCTTGGAGAGCTTCTTGCCGTCGGCACCCAAGATCATGGAGATGTGGGCGAACGTAGGCACGGGCGCGCCGAGGGCCTCGTAGACCATGACCTGACGCGGGGTGTTGGACAGGTGGTCGTCGCCGCGGATGACATGGGTAATCTTCATCATGGCGTCGTCGACGACGGTCGCGAAGTTGTACGTGGGCGTACCATCGGAGCGGAAGATGACAAAGTCGTCGAGCTCCTTGGCGTCGAAGGTCACCTCGCCGTGGACGGCGTCGTGGATGACGACGTCGCCGCGGTCCTCGGGCACTTTAATACGCAGGACGTAGGACTCGCCGGCCTCGATGCGGCGGCGGGCCTCCTCGGGATCAAGATCGCGGCAGCGGCGCTGATAACCCTGGAAGGGGTCCTTGCGCTCCTGCGCGGCCTTGCGGTCGGCGTCGAGCTGCTCCTTGGTGCAGAAGCAGGGATAGGCCTTGCCCTCGTCCCAAAGCTTCTGGGCGGCCTGCTTGTACAGGTCCAGGCGCTCGGTCTGGGCGTAGGGGCCAAAGTCGCCGCCAACCTCGGGACCCTCGTCCCAGTCCAGGCCCAGCCAACGCATGGCGCGCAGGATGATCTGCGTGTTCTCGTCGGTAGAGCGGGTGGGGTCGGTGTCGTCGATGCGCAGGATGAACGTGCCGCCGTTAGCACGGGCGAAAGCCCAGTTATAGATAGCGGTGCGGGCGCCGCCAATGTGCAGCTTGCCCGTCGGTGAGGGTGCAAAGCGGACGCGAACGTCTGATGCCATGGAAATCTCCTCGATTGCAGGATGGATGTCTAACCGCACCAGTATAAAGCATCAAAGCAACCTCCGCACAAAGGGCACCGACCTACTCATTGGGGACAGACTTAAATGACCATTCTTTAGGCAACCTGTCGGCACTTAGGTAAGGCTGGTCGTTTAAGCCTGTCCCCAATGAGTACACGGATGGTCATTTAAGTCTGTCCCCAATGAGTAGGTGCGGAAAGGGTGTGAATGTTTGATTTACGCGCTATGATGTGCCCTTGCATAGAGAGCCCGGCGGAATGGTAACGGTCGCCGGGACACGTTTTTGAAAGGACAATCATGTCAGAAGAACTTCGTTCCATCCCTCCCCAACACGGGTCCTTTGTTTTTACGTCGGAGTCGGTGACCGAAGGTCATCCCGATAAGATCGCTGACCAGATCAGCGACGCCGTCCTCGACGCAATCCTCGCCAAAGAGATAGAGCTCCAGGAGCAGGGCTACATCGCCCCCAACGGCGTGCCTGCTAACGTGGAGAACGTCCGATGCGCCTGCGAGACCCTCGTGACCACCGGCACTGTCATCGTCGCCGGCGAGATTCGCACCCAGGCCTACGTTGACGTACAGGAAATCGCCCGCGGTGTTATCCGCCGCATTGGCTACAACCGTGCCAAGTTCGGTTTTGACTGCGACACCTGCGGCGTTATGAGCCTCATCCACGAACAGTCGCCCGATATCGCCCAGGGCGTTGACGAGTCCTTCGAGACCCAGACCGGCGCTACCACCGACCCGATCGACCTGATCGGTGCCGGCGACCAGGGCATGATGTTCGGTTATGCCTCCAACGAGACCAAGACTCTCATGCCCATGCCACACTACCTGGCAAGCCGCCTGGCCGAGCGCCTGGCAGCCGTGCGTCACGACGGCACCCTGCCCTACCTGCGTCCCGACGGCAAGACCCAGGTCACCGTGCGCTACGAAGACGGTAAACCTGTGGAGGTCACGACCATCGTCATCTCCACGCAGCACGCCGCCGAGATCGAGGACATGGGCAAGATCAAGGCCGACCTCATCGAGCACGTCATTACCCCGGTCATGGCCGCCGAGAACATGCCGTGGGACAAC
>CABQMC010000241.1 GCA_902465115.1 uncultured Collinsella sp. | reverse complement strand
CGTCCACGTGCGAGACGTAGATGTCGTCGACCTCGACGTTCTGTCCCAGACCCTGGAGCAGGCACGTCACTTCGAAGCCAGCGGCCACGAACTTTGCAGCCCAGCTGTCGGGGTCGGTCTCGTCTGCCATGTCGTTGTTCGCGTGGTCGCCCGCGACCACCATGAACGGCGCGAGCACGGCCTTCTTGTAGCCTGCGGCGCTCGCGGCGGCGATAACATCCTCGCAGGTCGGTTCAGCCTCGACGGTGCCGACGAAGAACTGCGTCAAGCCCTCGTTCTTAAACACTTCCTGCATCTTGGCATAGTCGGCGTTGGAATCGGCTTCGGTGCCGTGGCCCATGAGGCACAGCGCCGTCTTGCCGTCGTCGAAGGACGCCATGTTCTCCTTAATGGCTGCGGCCACCTTCTTGTAGTCGTCGTCGGAGGTGAGCAGCGGGTCGCCGAGCGAGATTTTGTCGAACTTGTCGGCGTACTTGTCGAGCTCGTCTTTCACGTCGGTGTATTCCAGGCCACCCATGAGATGCGTCGGCTGCACGACGATTTCCTTCACGCCGTCTTCCACGCATCGGTCGAGCGCCTCGGTCATGTTGTCGATCGTGATGCCGTCGCGCTTCTTCAGCTTGTCGATGATGATCTGCGCGGTGAAGGCGCGGCGGATGTCGTAGTCCTGCCAGTACTTCTCGCGGATAGCGTCTTCGATGGCGCCGATGGTGATGTGGCGCGAGTCGTTGTAGCTCGTGCCGAAGCTCGTGACGAGGATGACCGGCTTCACGGCCTTCTCCTTTTCACTCGATTTCTCGGAACTCGCGGAGGTGTTGGAGCAGCCCGCGAGCGCGACTCCGGCGAGCGCGACGGCTCCGGTTGCTGCGGCGCCCATGAAGTCGCGGCGTGACATCTGGTCGGACATGGTTTTTCCTTTCCTCGGTTTGCCGGTCCCCCGGCGACAGTTGCTTGTCGGCACAAGCGAAAGAAAAGCGCACCCCTCGGGGTTCACAAGGAGCTAACGCCACGGCGATGCCGTGAGGAAAAGGCGAAGCAGTCTGGCTTGGGGCGCGAGGCGGTTCGCCCGCGCGTCCTATACAGTAATGTCCCTTGCCCAGGATTCCCACCTGGTTCCCTCCGCAAGCCAGCGCGGGCTGTGCGGGCGCCGCGCCGGTCATTTCCTTTTATCCGATTGTCATATGCTCGTTGCCGAATCTTTTACTATGATAGTGGGCACTTGTGAACGTGTCAAAGCCAGGGCGGGCGGCATTGTGCCTCCTGCCTGCGTATTTGCGCCGATTGCCGCCGCAGGCGCCGTGTTTTGCCCGCTGCGCGAATGGCGGCGTAAACGGTTGCGATGAGAAACGGGAAGGGAAGGCTCGGATGATTCATATCGTTGGCGCAGGCTCGGGCGCCGCCGACCTTATCACGCTGCGCGGGGCGCGCCTTCTGCGTGCGGCCGACGTGGTCGTTTGGGCGGGAAGCCTTGTGAACCCCGAGCTGCTCGCTGAGTGCAAGGAATCCTGCGTCGTCTACGACAGCGCGCACATGACCTTGGAGGAAGTGCTCGACGTGATGTGCGCGGCGGATGCGCGGGGCGAGGAAGTGGTGCGCCTGCACACAGGCGACCCGTCCCTGTACGGCGCCATCCAGGAGCAGATGGACGCACTCGACGCGCGCGGCGTGGACTACGAGGTGGTGCCCGGCGTGTCGAGCTTTTGCGGTGCCGCGGCGGCGCTTCGCCAGGAATACACGCTGCCGGGAATCAGCCAGTCGGTCGTGATCACGCGGCTTTCCGGGCGCACCCCCATGCCCGCGGGCGAGGGCATGCGCACCATGGCGGAAAGCGGCTCGACTATGGTCATCTTCCTGAGCTCGGGTATGCTCGCCGAGCTTTCCGCCGAGCTTTTGGCCGCGGGCCGCAGCTCCGACGAGCCGGCGGCGCTCGTGTACAAGGCGACCTGGCCTGAGGAGCGCGTGGTGCGCTGCACAGTGGGCACGCTCGCCGATGCGGGCGCGCGAGAGGGCATCGACCGCACGGCGCTCGTGGTGGTGGGCCGCGTGCTCGGAGCTCGCGGCGGGCTTGCGCACGACGGCGCGCAAGCGGAGTCGTACGAGCGCAGCAAGCTTTACGACCCTTCGTTTGCCACGGGGTATCGGAAGGCGAGCAGCTAGCGTGGCCTTCGAGCACTACATATATACCGGGACGACCCGCCTGCGCTGCGGCTACACCACGGGGAGCTGCGCCGCGCTCGCGGCGAAGGCGGCCTGCGAGATGCTCTTGTCACGAAAGCTCGTCGGCCTCGTGTCGATCGTCACCCCCGGCGGGCTGCCCGTCGAGGCGAACGTGGTCGACGCATGCATCGGCGAGGGGTGTGCCCAGTGCGCCGTGCGAAAGGACGCAGGCGACGATGCCGATGTGACCGACGGCGTGCTCGTGTACGCGCGCGTGGAACATGCGGGGTCGGGCACGGGCGCTGCGGGCAGCAAGGGCGTGCCCACGCGCGAATCGGAAGTTTCCGTCGATGGCGGCGTGGGCGTGGGGCGCGTGACGTTGCCCGGGCTCGAGCAGCCGGTTGGGGCGGCCGCCATCAACGCGACGCCGCGCGCGATGATCACTTCGGCGGTGCGCGAGGTGTGCGCCGCGCACGGCTTTTCTGGAAATATTGCTGTGACGATTTCGGTACCCGAGGGCGTTGCCCTTGCCAAAAAGACCTTCAACCCGCACCTGGGGATAGAGGGCGGCATCTCCATCCTGGGCACGACGGGCATCGTCGAGCCGCGCAGCCTTGCTGCCTTGCGCGACAGCATCGTGCTCGAGATCCGGCAGCATGCGGCTATGGGGCGGCGCGGAGTCGTGCTCACGCCCGGCAACTACGGCGGGCAGTTCATCTCGGGGCATTTCCACCTAAACGGTGCGCCGGTGGTCTTCATCTCCAACTTTGT
>CABQMC010000240.1 GCA_902465115.1 uncultured Collinsella sp. | reverse complement strand
CGCCTTGACGCACGCGGTGTCGAGCTTGCCGTCCTCGATCTCCCAGCGATGCGCCACGAGCAGGATAAAGTCGCGAGCGCCCAGGTTGAATTCGCTCGCGCGGTGATACTCCAGGCAGTTGAGGCGCGTGTTGTGACCGTTGCACCAGCCGAGCTGGAAGGGACGACCACCAAACATGAGAAAGCCAAGCTTGTCGGCATCCTTGACGTCCTCGAGCTCCGGCGCACTTGCAACGTACTTGCTGCCCTCGGGAATGGGCGTGGCAGAGAGCGCCTCGAGCACGGGCGACGTAAGCTCGGACGGAACGTTATCCCAAACGTTGCCATAGGACTTGAACTCGGGATCGTTGACAGAGTAGATATGCATGTTCGCTCCTGTTCATTTATGTGACAGTATGAACATTCTAGAACAAACATAAGCGATTTTAAACACTCGTCCCGACCACTCAGCAAAAAGGCGCCCCCGCATAAGCGAAGGCGCCCAATGCGCGCGTTTTGGGCGATAAAGCCCTTATGCCTGCTGATAGTGCAAGTGCTTCTCGTCGATATCGGCCAGGTCGCGGTCGAGGTAACGGCGCGCGAGCCAGTTAGCCATGGGAAGGTTCTGGTCCAGGTAGTTGCCGCACTCCGCGGGAGCGGCACCGGGGACATCTCCCTCAAAGTCGGCGACAAACTCGAACAGCTCACGCACGAGCGGCAGGATCTCCTCGCTCGTCACCTCGCCAAATACGACGAGGTAAAAGCCCGTGCGGCAGCCCATGGGGCCAAAGTAGACAATGCGGCTCGACCACTCGGCATGATTGCGAAGGAACGTCGCGCCCAGGTGCTCAATGGTGTGACACTCGGCGGTGTTCATGACCGGCTCCTTGTTGGGCGTGGTCAGGCGCAGGTCAAACGTGGTGACGGCAGCGCCGGTCGCCGGATCGCGGTCGATGCGGCTCACATACACGCCGGGCTCAAGCAGCAGATGGTCAACGGAAAAACTCGCGATGCGCTCCATGGCAGATCCTCTCGGTAGTCAATTTGGGACGGGCTCTTTTAGCTGGTTCGAATGGTCGCACCAATCATACCAGTCAAAAAAGCCCCGTCCCAAAAAGACAACTTAGCCCAAGACACGGGCCATACGTGTCTTGAACTCGGACAGGAAGCGCGGAGCATCCACGGTCAGCGCCACAAGCGCGCTCTTGTCCGGATCGGACAGGCGGCGCTCATCGCAGATGGTGCGGCCGCGGTACTCGCCCAGCAGATCAACACGCAGGTTGCAGCCGAGCGCACCTACGAGCGTGGGGTCGATCGCCACGGCAACCGCCAGCGGATCATGCAGCGCGCAGCCGCCCAGGTAGGGCGCGTTCATTTCGTACGAACCAATGTAGTGCTCGACCATGCTCGCAAACGCGCAGCCAGCCATAGTGCCCGAGCCCGTCCAGCCGGCAATGTCGCGGCGTGTGAGCACCACGCGATGCGTCACGTCCAGACCCACCATGGTGAGCTTGCGACCTGAACGCAGCACCGCGTCGGCTGCCTCGGGGTCGCTCGCCATATTGGCCTCGGCGCCCGCGCTCACGTTGCCGGGCACGGTAAGGGCGCCGCCCATCACGACCACGCGGCCGATGGACATCATCGCCGCCGCATCGCGCTCCAGGGCGAGCGCCAGGTTGGAGAGCGGGCCAGTCGCTACGTAGACCAGATCGGGACCATAGGTGCGCGCGGCATCGATCAGATAATCGACCGCAGCGTTGCCGTCGGCCGAGGTCGCCCCCACCGGCTCGTAGGGCGACGCGGGCACGCTCGCGCCGCCGATGCCGTTCTTGCCGTGAATGAGCGCGGTGGACGCCGGCGGCGTATAAGGCTCAGTCGCCTGCAGAGGACGGTCGGCGCCCAGGTACACCGGCACCTCGGGACGACCCAGCAGATCGAGCACCGCCAGGCAGTTGTGCGCCGATTGCTCGACGCGCACGTTACCAAAGCACGTGGTGATGCCCACGAGCTCCACCTCGGGGCTCGCGATGGCATAGGCCAGCGCCATCGCATCGTCCACACCCATATCCAGATCAAGGATCAGCTTCTTGATTGCCATTGTTCTACTCCGCTTCCCCGTCTTTATCGTTTAACCAAACCAATGTTCAACTTCGGTGCGCATGGGAATCGATTGCTGAGCGCCCAGGCGCGACACCGTCACTGCCGAGGCGCGAGCACCCGCGGCCATGCACTCAAAGAGCGGCAAGCCCTCTAGGCGAGCCGCCGCCAACGCGCCGATAAACGTATCGCCGGCGGCCGTGGTATCGACTACCGTACTCGAAAGTGCCGGCATGCGCAGCAGCTCACCGCCATCGCCGAGCGAAACCGAGCCGGCACCGCCCAACGTGATGACCGCAGCCCCGGCACCCCTAGCGAGCAGGGCGTTGAGCGCCGCGACGCAGCTTGCATCGTCCGCGGGCAAGATTCCCGTCAGCACCTGGCACTCGGTCTCGTTGGGACAGGCCAGGTCGACCGCAGGCCAGACCTCCGCAGGCAGCTCGCAGGCGGGCGCTGGATTAAAGACCGTATAGAACCCCAGCTCATGAGCGCAAACAAGCGCCTCGGCCGTCGCCGCAAGGTCACATTCGCCCTGGGCGATAAAGACGCTTCCGGCAGTCGGGGCAATCTCGCTGGCGTCGCCGTCGAGCTCATGGGCCACCAGACGCCTCAACGCGCAGGCAACGTCCGCACCCGCAAGCGCATGGTTGGCGCCCGGTGACAGTATGATGCGGTTGTCGCCCTCGCAGCGAATGATGGTCGCCGTTCCCGTCTCCACGTCATCGCGACGCGCCACAAACTCAACGCCCACGCCGGCATCCTGAAGTCCCGCCACCAGCGCATCGCCAAACGCGTCGCGACCGACCGCGCCGATCATGTGCGTGCACGCGCCCATACGCGCGGCAGCTACGGCC
>CABQMC010000239.1 GCA_902465115.1 uncultured Collinsella sp. | reverse complement strand
CGCTTACGTCCGAACGCTCCCAGCTAGCAACCTGGTCGGGAGACACCGTACCCAGCGCCTCGAACTTCCAGGAGCCGCCCGCCTTCAGATGATTGGTGTTTGCAAGAGCCGTTCCAACCTGGTTGCCATCGGCATCATACAGAACATATTCAATCTGAATGTAGCTCTTTTCCTTATCCGTGTTATTGGTCAGCGTGCCCGTGATCTTATAGGTAAACTGATTGGAAGTGTCTTCAGCCTCGTCAGCAATGGTATACGGTTCTTGCGGTTCTTTTTGCTCCTCAGCCTGCCGTGTCGTCTCGGCAGGTTTTGCCGAATCGCTCGCAGACGAATCGGTTGAATTGCCACCCATAGAGCCCACGGCACCGACAATAACCAGCACCACGATGATGCCTAGGACAATCTTGCCGATCGGCTTCTTTCCCTCTTTTGCCATTATTCATCCTTCCTACGATCCGGCTACCGTGCCGGCACACAGCACATCGTAGGAAGGATTGAACTTGAATTCATTAGCTGAGAGCTAAGGCTGCGGTAAACGGCCAATGCAGTTATCCAAACGCCGAGCAAACGCACTGCGCGCGACCGTCTGCTGGCAGTGCATCAACCCACCGTGACGGATTCCCCGGTAAAGGTGCTCACAAGCAACAGGATAAAGAAGGCCAGATAGCTGATGCTCAGCAGGTAGGCGATGACCAAAAAGGCAATCCATCCTACATTGGTCTTACCGTCGGCGCGGCGCTGCTCACGACTGCGATAAAGCCAAATCGTCACGCCGATAGCAGTGATAAACAGTACGAGTGCCGCCGTAGCCAGCCCAGCAAGCACAAACATCACGCCAATGCCCACAGCGATGACCGGAAGCAGCAGCAAACCGCACCCGCATCCACCCGGACTATATACGGCAGACTGTCGGCGTCGCCTCATCGCCGCGCCACCCCCATCATCTTTGAGCACTACAGTGCGATAGCCTGCTGAACAGGAACGATCTTGTCGAGTTCCGGTTCAATCCGCCTTTTCTCGGCCTCAAGGTCAAACGCCACCTGAGCGCGCAGCCAATAACCATCCGTCAGGCCAAAATAACGGCAAAGACGGAGGTCGGTGTCGGCCGTCACGCGACGTTTTCCCAAGACAATCTGCCCGATACGCTGAGCCGGAATCCCAGTCTCTTTCGCAAGGCGATATTGAGAAATGCCCATGGGAACAAGAAACTCCTCTTTGAGAAGCTCACCAGGAGTCACCGGCGACAGCAAATCGGCCGAAGTCTCATCACTTGTGATAATCGACGATTTCGACATTCCAAGCCATCTCCTGTCTCCACTCAAAACAGACCCGATAGCGCTCGTTAACACGGATGCTATATTGACCGGCACGATCGCCCTTCAAAGCTTCCAGGCGGTTGCCCGGTGGAACGCGAAGATCATCAAGCGAAGCGCAAACCTGCAGTTGGCGAATCTTCCTCAACGCAACACGCTCAAAGGGCACGAACCTCCTGACCCGCACACCCATGGCAAAGCGTTCGGTATCCTCATCTTTATACGATGCAATCATAGTATCGCCTTACGTTAGTAACGTCAAACGTTTCTATAGACTTACATCTCTATTATATCGTACGTTTGTTCGTGTTTTCTAGAACAAATAGTCCTTTGCGCCTTAGTCAAGCAAAAGCAATCGTTTGTAGACATCGAGGCCTTTGAGCAGGATTTCCTCGTCGAAGAGCATGCTATCGGTATGCAGAGCGCTTGTGGCATAGGCGGGGCAGCCATCCGAATCACTCGGGTTGTCTTGGTCCTCTGGCATACCCGTGCCCAGCAGGAAAAACACGCCCGGCAGATGGCGTTGGTAGAACGCGAAATCCTCGGCGATTAGCAGCGGCTCGTCCACGAGCTGCAATTCGGGCAGAGCGGGCGCGATTCGGGCAAACAACTCAGGATCGTTATCGACCGGTGGATAGCCCTCGGCAAAATCGAGATCGTACGTACAGCCTGTTGCGGCACAGGCATCGTCCAGCACGCGGCGCACGCCTTCGCGCGCCCGGTCGAACATGTCGTCCGTAAACACACGCAGGCTGCCGGCAACATGGGCCTCCCCCGCCACCGCATTGCAGACGGTACCGGCCTGCAGCAGACCAAACTTGCCGATACAGGGCTCGTCGGTGCCCAGCTCGTCCATCAGTTCGCGCTCGGCAACCAAGAACTTGGCAGCCGCCAGCGCCGCATCGTGCGACTCCTCGACCGGAACGCCATAGGTCTTAGCGATATGGATGCTCGTCCCGTGAATATGAATGTGTGTCTCACTCGAACGCGCCAGCAGCGGGCCGGAACAGCTCGCCAACGTGCCGGCGGGCAGATCGGGCCACACATGGAAGCCAAAAATGCGGTCGACCCCGTAGCATTCGAACACACCGCTCTCACATACCGTCTTGGCACCACCGGTCGTTTCCTCGGCCGGCTGGAACACAAAGAGAACGTTGCGCCTAATGACGCCCGGCTGCTCGCGAATCGTACGGTCGACATACGTCGCGGCGGCAAGTGCCATGGCCATGTGTCCATCATGTCCGCAAGCGTGCATCTTGCCGAGGCAAAGGCCGCTCCCGTCGCCTCCGCGATGGGCAGCGCATCCATATCGGCGCGAATCGCTGTGGCATGCGTGGCACCAACGCCGGCGTCGAAGAAAGCGCAGACGCAGCTGGGGCACGGATGGGTCGCCTCGCAAGCGAGCGGTGCCAACACGCCCTCGATATAGGCAATGGTTTGCGGAAGATCGAAATCGAGCTCCGGAATGCGATGGAGATCGCGGCGATAGCGACGGAGTTCTTGGAGCTCGGTCATAGAGAATCCCTTCGTAAGGCACATCTGTTGCAACTTATTGTGATACAGGATTGTGGCACACATGTTTCCAGCATATTGCTGCATTTTTTAAACGTTATATACAAA
>CABQMC010000238.1 GCA_902465115.1 uncultured Collinsella sp. | reverse complement strand
AACGACCTTGGCACGCACGCGATTGCCGATAACCTCGTCCTTGAGCTTGATGGTATCGATTTTGCGAATATCGATTCGCACGGAAGAGAAGAACTTGAGTGCGCGGCCGCCCGTGGTGGTCTCGGGGTTGCCGAACATGACGCCGATCTTCTCGCGCAGCTGGTTAATGAAGATGCAGGTCGTGTTGGACTTGGCAAGCGAGCCGGCGAGCTTGCGGAGTGCCTGGCTCATCAGGCGAGCCTGCAGACCCACCGTCGTGTCACCGATCTCGCCCTCGATCTCGGCACGCGGAGTCAAGGCGGCAACAGAGTCGACGACGATGGCGTCGATGGCACCGGAGCGCACAAGCATATCGACGATCTCGAGCGCCTGCTCGCCCGTATCGGGCTGGGAAATCAGGACCTCGTCGATATCGACGCCAATGCGCGCGGCATAGGTGGGATCGAGCGCGTGCTCGGCATCGATAAATGCAACAACGCCGCCCATGGCCTGCGCCTCTGCAAGGATCTCGAGCGAAAGCGTCGTCTTACCGGAGGACTCGGGGCCATAAATCTCGACGATACGGCCGCGCGGCACGCCGCCGATACCCAAGGCGGCATCGAGCGCCAGAGAGCCCGTCGGAATAGCCTCGACCTCGAGCTCGGGACCACCGTCGCCATACCTCATAATAGAGCCCTGGCCGAACTTCTTCTCGATCTCGGCCTTGGTGGTGGCGATCATCTCGTCGCGCTCTTTACCCGTCGTGCGTGCATGAACGGTACGTACGGGACCTGAATTCTTGGCCATGAATAGCCCTCCTCTTAACAACCTGAAACGATAATAAACGAACGGCTGTTCGTGGTCAACCGTCCAGATTTATCATATGCACCCGACCATTCCAAAACCCGACCAAACGCCGACCAATCACCGACCAAACGCTTGACCGCGCCAATCACAAATACAGGTGCTCTAACAAATTTAGGCCTTGTACCAGCGTAAACACCAATACCGTCAAAGGTCCCTATCTCCACAATTAAGGGGCCCTAAGGCCCCTTAAACCACGTCTATTCCATAGAATTGAGCACACGGACAATGCGCCCCAAAGCCTCCGCGACCGCACAGGCACGAACGCACGACCGATCGCCCTCGTAATGACAGCGTGCAGACTCGACAACCGGCGCTCCACCATCGGCCGCGCGATACGCCCAGCCAATATAGAACGTACCGGCGGGGTCTTGCTCGGTGCCACCACCGGGTCCAGCGTAGCCCGTTGCGCTTACGGCTATATCGCTCTGATAGAGGTCCAGCGAGCCCGCGGCCATCTCACGCGCCGTCTGGTGCGACACGGCGCTAAACTGATCGAGCGTTTCCTGCTCGACGCCGAGCACGCGATGTTTGATCTCATCGCAGTAGGTCACCGCACCGCCACGAAGCACCGCCGAGGCACCCGGGATATCGGCAATCGTCGAGGCGATCATGCCCGCCGTCAGCGACTCCGCCGTCGACACCGTCACACCACGGGCACTCGCGCGCTCGACAATATCGCGCGCCAGCTCCTCGTTGTTTGCGGCGATCTGCAAATAAGACTCCGTCATACCCACCAGGACCTAGACCGAAAAGACGATCTTGCGACAGTTCCAGAAGTACTGGGCGCCCGAGACAATGGTCAAAATCACGGCGATGACGTACAGGAAGCGCGACACCGAATAGACACCGAGCACCAGCGACACCGGCCCCAACTGAAGGCCGGCCATCGCAAAGACGCACAGATAACCGCAGATGGAGACCATCGTGGTCGCCGTCTTGTACTTGCCGAGCTTATCGGCGGCAACGACCACGCCGGCAGCGCTCGCGACCATGCGAAGGGCGCTCACCAGCAGCTCACGAAACAGGATAATGAACACGGACCACACGGTCACCGCGCCAAAATCCAGGAACAGCAGCAAGGCCGAGAAAACGAGCAGCTTGTCGGCGATGGGGTCCAAGAACTTGCCGAAATCGGTAATCTCGTTACGCGAGCGCGCCAGATAGCCGTCGACCTTATCGGTGCACGACAGGATCACATACAAAATGAAGGCAGCGGCGGCGAGCGGGCCGTCGAAGGTGCTCCAGTCCGTACCGGCAACGCTCGCGTGAGACAGGGCCGAGACGATCATGAACACCGGGATAAAGGCGATGCGAACGCACGTCACGATGTTGGCGGGCGTCCAAACACTCGTCAGTTCCTTATTGCTCTCGTTTGCCACGACGCTCTCCTACTCCACAACATGGCCGATAAGCTCATAACAGAAGCTATCGGTAAACTCGACGGTCAGAATATCGCCCACGGACGCCTCGCTGGCGTCCAAATGTACCGCGCCATCGGAATCGGGCGCCTGGAACCAGGCGTGACCGATCAGCTCGGCGCCGTCCTCAGTCTCCTCGATGCCATCGACGATAACCTGGGCGCGCTCGCCCACATGAGCTGCCGTAGCGGCAAAACCGAGCGACTCGGCCAGGTCCATGGCCTCCTGGGCTCGCTCGAGCTTGACCTCCTCATCGACCTGTCCGTCCATCTTAGCGGCCAGGCTACCCTCCTCCCGCGAGTAGGCAAAGACGCTCGTGTAGTCAAAGCCGACGGTGTCCATAAAGTCGATAAGGTCACGGAACTCGTCGTCGGTCTCGGTCGGGAAGCCGACCATGGCCGTGGAGCGAATCACGATCCCGGGGATACGCTCGCGAAGATCACGGAACAGATCCTCGAGCTCCTGGCGCGAACCGGAGCGACGCATGGCCTTAAGGATGCGCGCGTCACAGTGCTGCACGGGGATATCGATATAGGGCAGCACCTCGGGCGTATCGCGAATCGTCTCGATAAGCTCGTCGGTCATGCCCTCGGGCTGCAGATAGAGCACGCGGACCCAAACATTGTGCGGGCGCACAGCCTCGGCGACGGCGCGCAGCAGCTGCGCCAGATTGCGCGGCGAGCCCTCGGCGACG
>CABQMC010000237.1 GCA_902465115.1 uncultured Collinsella sp. | reverse complement strand
ACGAGCGGGGGCTCCTATCTTTTTAGTGCCCTCGGATTGGGTCATAGTGTCTGTCCGCGCCAAAACATCGGCGTTGCCGGAACACTTGGCACTTGGGGACGTTCCTTTTGTGCCGGCAGTTTGGGACACTCCTTGCGTTAAGAGGCTGGCGTGCGTCAACCTGTTCACATTGCAGCAAAAAAATCGCCCCGTTCTCGGTTGAGGACGGGGCGATTCGTCTTTCGGACTTGTGCAGTCAGGCTTATGCAAAGCGGGCGACGAGCTCCTGGAGCACATCGGTCATCTTGACGAGCGAACTGACCGGGACGAACTCGTTGACGCCGTGGTAGCAATAGCCGCCGGTGGAAAGGTTGGGGCAGGGCAGACCGCGGAACGACAGCTGCGCGCCGTCGGTGCCGCCGCGAATCGGCAGCACTTGGGGCTCAACGCCGCAGGCAAGGTAGGCTTCCTTGGCAACATCAATAAGCTCGGGATAGTCACGAACGATCTCGGCCATATTTCGATACTGCTGCTTAATCTCGACCGTCACACGCTCCTCACCCAGACGCTGGTTGAGCATCGAGGCGGCGGCATCAATAAGGTCGAGTTTCTGCTGGAACTTGGCGGCGTCATGGTCGCGGACGATATAGCGCGCTGTGGCGTGATCGACGGTCGCAGATACACCCTCAAGGTGATAAAAGCCCTCGTAGCCTTCCGTATACTCCGGGCGCTGCACGTAGGGGAGCAACGCGTTGAAGTCGCAGAACAGATTGCCTGCGTTGACCATACGACCCTTAGCGTCGCCCGGGTGGATGGACTGGCCCTCAAAGCGGACGGTCGCCTCGGCGGCGTTAAAGCACTCCCACTCCAGCTCGCCGATGGGGCCGCCGTCGACCGTGTAGGCGTACTTGCAGCCAAAGGTATCGATATCCAACAGCTCGGCTCCGTGGCCGATCTCCTCGTCAGGGCAGAAGCAAATGCCGAGTGCGGGATGGGGCAGAGAAGGGTCCTGAGCGATACGCGCGACAAGCGACATGATCTCGGCGACGCCTGCCTTGTCGTCTGCGCCCAGCAGCGTGGTGCCGTCGCTGCAGACCAGGTCCTCACCCGCGAGGTCATTCAGGGCGGGAAGCTTGGCGGTACTCATGGCAACGGGTTTACCGTCAACCGTGCCGCAGACCAGGTTGCCGCCTTCGTAGTGCACGATGTGCGGCTTCACGCCGGCGCCCGGTGCAACTTCGGTGGTGTCGAGATGGGCGATCAGGCCCAGGGCGGGCTTGTCCTCAGCGCCCGCACTTGCGGGGATATGCGCGCAGACATAGGCGTGCTCGGTCACGTGGGCATCTTCCGCACCAAGCTCGCGCAGCTCTTCAGCCAGCACGTTGGCAAGGTCAAACTGAACGGCGCTCGAGGGTACCTGGTCGCAGTTTGCATCCTCGGACTGCGTGTTGATCTGGACGTAGCGCAAAAAGCGTTCGAGGACATCGGGGCTCGTGGTGGTGTTTTCCATAAAGACCGCTCCAATCTTGGTCGTCGTGTGCAACAAGAACTCTAGCACGGTATGCCACGGCATACCACGACGCTTGGATGGGGTAGAATCAGCCATTGAATGCAGAAGGGACGGAAGATCATGGATACGACAAATAGCTCGCGCGAACTACATCTGACGGTGGCGAACGAAGACTACTTGGAGTGCATGGTTCGCATTGAAAGCGAAGAGGGGGAAACCAACGGCGTGCGATCGGTCGACATCGCGCAGCGCCTTGGCGTCTCCAAGGCATCGGTCAATAAAGCGGTTTCGGCGCTCAAGGCATCCGAACTTGTCGAGCAATCGCACTACGGCAAGGTAGTCCTGACCGATCGCGGCCGCGAGGTTGGTACGGCTATCTGGTACCGTCATCGCCTTATCCGCACGTTTTTGGTTCAGGAGCTCGGTGTCGAATTTGAGCGAGCCGATTCCGAGGCCTGCATGATGGAGCATGCGCTTTCCGAGGACACGATGAACCGCTGGCTCGCCTATTTCGAAAAGCAGGGAATCAGCGTCGAGGAATAGCGGGATATATATGGATACGAGTTATTACAACCGCTTTGGTGCCGAGGAACTTACGCGCCGCTTGTCGAGCGAGACCTTGTTGGCGCAGGGTCCCATGGGCAGTGTTCTGTTGAGTGAGTACGATGCCGCCGACATTCCACCGGCGTTTTGGAATCTGGCAGAGCCGCAGACCGTTTCTCGTATCCATCGCTTGTATGTCGCCGCCGGCGCGCAGGTGCTCATTACCAACACCTTTCAGGCATCGAGCTATGCCCTCAAGCACGACCAGATTGCGCCGTCCGTGGCGGAGGTCAATCGCGGGGCTGTCGACGATGCCCGCCAGGCGCACCCTCAGCTGCTGCTGGGCTCGATGGGCCCGATCGGTATTGAGTGGTTTGCCGAGGACTCTGCCGAGTATCGTGAAATCCGAGGCATTGCGCGCGAACAGGCGCACGCCTTGCTCAATGCTGGTGTTGACGGTCTGCTGATCGAGACGGTGACGTCTATCCGTAATTTGCAGCCCATGCTTGCCGGCGCCCGAGACGCCGCCGACGGCATGCCTGTTCTGGTGAGTTTTGTCGTTGACGATAAAGGCGACCTGTTGGGCGATGGCCTCAACATCGAGGCAGCCGTTTTGTACGCCGAAAAACACGGCGCAAACTCGGTTGGTGTTAATTGCTGTTCGCTTGCGGCCGCGAACGCGGCGGTGCCCAGGATGGTTGCATCGGCGACTACTCCCGTCACGGTGCGTCCCAACGTAGGCGATCCGGTCCAGACTCAGGATGGCCCCGTATGGCACGAGAACCCCGAAGCTTTCGCGCGCGCATGCATCGAATGGAGACATGCCGGTGCCGCAATGGTGGGCAGTTGCTGTGGAACCACGGCAATCACTACGGCCGCGATGGCCGAGGCGCTCGATATATAAAGGGCAAAACCGCTCCATACGGGGCGGTTTTTTTATTCAAGACTTTAGTCTGCTGGCCGCGCAGCGGCCAGCTTTAAACC
>CABQMC010000236.1 GCA_902465115.1 uncultured Collinsella sp. | reverse complement strand
CGAGCGCAAGATGGTCGTCAAAGAGGGCGATGTGCTCGACCTGGGCGGTCACAGCCTGACCTTTATCGGCGCCCCCAACGTTCACTGGCCCGAGGTGATCTTCTCCTACGAGTCCACCGACAAGGTGCTCTTTAGTGCCGACGGCTTTGGCAAGTTTGGCGCCAACGACATCGAGGACCCCGAGGGCTGGGCTTGCGAGGCTCGCCGCTACTACTTTGGCATCGTCGGTAAGTTCGGCAAGTTCGTGCAGGCCGTCCTCAAGAAGGCCGCCGACCTGGACATCCAGATCATCTGCCCGCTCCACGGCCCCGTGCTGACCGAGAACCTGGGCTACTACCTCGACACCTATAACACCTGGTCGAGCTATCAGCCCGAGGACGAGGGTATCACGATTGCCTATGCGAGCGTGTACGGGCATCTGAAGGCTGCTGTCGAGGAGCTCGCATCTGCGCTTGAGGCTCGCGGCCAGAAGGTCTCCGTCTTTGACCTGGCTCGTGACGACATGGCCGAGGCCGTTGAGGATGCGTTCCGCTACGACCGTCTGGTGCTCGCTTCCATCACCTATCAGGGCGAGATCTTCCCGTGCATGAGCACCTTCATCCATACGCTCGCCGAGCACGCCTACCAGAACCGTACGGTGGCACTCGTCGAGGCCGGCTCTTGGGCACCCGCGGCTGCCAAGGTTATGACCAAGGAGCTCGAGGGCATGAAGGACATCACCCTGACGAAGAACAAAGTGACCGTCCTGGGTTCGCTCAACGACGCCTCGCGCGCTCAGATCGAGGCCCTCGCCGACGAGCTGTCCAAGTAGCGACACGTTCACTTTTGACGCTCAACCATCACAACCACCACAAAGGGGACAGGCACCTTTGTGGTGGTTTTTGTTTAAGCGCCGGCGATGATGAGGGCTGGACGTGCGCTGTCGGTGGCCTCGGCGATTGAGGTGGCAACGGCATGATCGGGGTCACGGTCCATCACGATGGTGTCGACATCTGCCAGCTCGGCAAAGCGGTACATGCCGCGTCCGTTAACCTTGCTGGCGTCCATGAGGGCGACGCTTTGATGGGCTGCGGCGATCATAGCCGTTTTGGTCTCGGCCATTTGGGGAAAGTCGGTCGTAAAGCCGCAGCGGGGGACAAAAGCGCCGGGGCACATGACGGCAAGGTCGGCGTGGACCATTTGGAGCGCCTGCATGGTAAGTGGACCGTACAGATAGCGATGACCTTTGCGCAGTGCCCCACCCAGCATGACGACATCGACCGAGGGCATGCTCTCGTCGATATAATCGGCGATGGTAATGTCGGCCGTGATGACGGTGATGCCGTCGCGCTGATCGAGGAGCCGGACGAACTCGAGCGCCGTGGTGCCCGAGTCGACAAGCAGCGTGTCGCCATTGCCGACGAGCTCGATGGCGCTTTGCGCGATGGCCTGCTTGGCGGCGACATTGACGTTGATGCGGCGATCCTGGGTGGATACAGTCAGTCGCTTCTGGAGAGACACAGCGCCACCATGCGTGCGGCGCAACTTGCCGGACTCGGCGAGCGCGTCCAGGTCGGCGCGGGCGGTAACGGAGGACACGCCAAAGGTCTGGGCGATTTCTGCCACTTGCACCGAGGCGTTATGCTCGAGCATCTCCATGATGGCGGAACGACGCTCATCGGCGAAAGCTCGGGTTGTTGCGTGGGCCATGTTTGCTCCATTCTCGGCTAAATTTGTAGGAATTGTGTTGAGTCTATTTTCGTTCATTTTCTTTTTGAGTAAGAAAACTCCTTTCGATTACTTATCTTTTCTATAAAAGAAAGACGCTGAACGCCCAAAATTCAATATCGAATACGCCCACTCGGCTCCAATTCCTTCCGTTTACTTTTCAAAAACGACTGTATTGACCTGCATGGGCTCAATATCTCGCACATGCAAAGCCGCTGAATTTCATACAATGGAAGCAGCAAAACGCAAGGTAAAACGCCTTGCGGACACGTACGCCCGATGTCCAGATGCGGGCGAGGGAGAGGAGCAAACGCTCATGGCACTTGTTACCACCGAAAAGATGCTCAAGGACGCTCAGGCCGGCCACTACGCCGTCGGCGCGTTCAACGTCGAGAACCTCGAGTTTGTTATGGCCGTTCTGGCCGCTGCCGAGGAGACCAAGTCCCCCGTCATCATGCAGACCACCCCGGGCACCATCAAGACCGCTGGTCTGGACTACTTCTACGGCATGGTCAAGGCTGCCGCCGAGCGCGCTTCCGTGCCCGTCGCCCTGCACCTTGATCATGGCGATGGCTATGACCGCTGCATGCAGGCTTTCCGCACTGGCTACACCTCTGTCATGATCGACGGTTCGCACGAGTCCTTCGAGGACAACATTGCCCTGACCAAGTCCGTCGCCGACGCTGGCCGCGCCATGGGTGTGCCCGTCGAGGCCGAGCTCGGCAAGGTTGGCGGCAAGGAGGACGACGGTCCCGCGGTTGAGGGCGAGAGCCCCTACACCGATCCGGCCGAGGCCAAGGAGTTCGTCGAGCGTACCGGCTGCACCTCGCTGGCCATCGGCGTTGGCACCAGCCACGGCGTGTACACGAGCGATCCTCACATCGAGCAGTCCGTGGTCAAGGCCATCCGCGACGCCGTCGACGTGCCGCTGGTTCTGCACGGCACTTCCGGTGTGCCCGATGAGCAGGTCGCCGAGGCCGTGAAGAACGGCATCTGCAAGGTCAACTACGCCACCGAGCTGCGTCAGGCCTACACCAAGGGCTTCATGGCCTACATGGCCGAGAACCCTGCCTGCTTCGATCCCAAGAAGCCGGCCAAGGAGGGCATGCGTGAGATCACCGAGCTGGTTAAGATCCGCATGACCAACCTCAACTCTGTGGGCAAAGCAGAGTAATAGCAAGGGTACTCCGACTCGCTACATATCCCGGGGAGGGACGAGGGCTTAGTTCCCCAATCGTCCTCGGGCATGCAAAAAGCCTCGCTGCGCACTTCGTGCGGCGAGGCTTTTTGCCCCCTGCGGAAAGATTGGGGA
>CABQMC010000235.1 GCA_902465115.1 uncultured Collinsella sp. | reverse complement strand
GCGTACGGAGCTTTCTCGGTCGGATAAGCGAAAGAAGCCCCAGGGAAATCTCCAGCAGGGCGAGAGAGGTTACGATTCCGGCGGTAAAGGTAAACTCGTATCCCTCGCTCACTTCCATTGCGGTGCCAAGGGCCAAGATATCGCTTGGCAGGATGGCCTCGCCTTTAAACGTTATGACGAAGTGCTCGGCAATGCCAAGGATGCAACAGGCGACGGGCACGAGGGCCATGACGCCTCCATGACGCTGTCCCAGCAAATAAAGGGAGAGCAGAACCGTCGCGAGCAGCCCGACGGAAAACCCGAATGAGTTGGCGGGAATGCGATAGAATGTTTCGTTACAGGCAATTTCGAGTGAAACGAACGAGAGCGCTGAAACAGCGGCGATGACAAGGATGTCACGGCAAATACAGGCAACCGTTCCCGTCGCAAGATCGGTTTGGTCGATAAGTCCCGAAACCAAGGGCTCGACAAGAAGTATGACGGCGGTAGCACCGAGCGCCGAATAAGAAAGGACCCATAGGGAATTGTCCTCATTTACGAGCAATTGATTCGTAATCCATGCAGCTACCATGCCGAGCGGGATGAGGAGCGTCGCGCACCAAAAGACGCGGGCAATGGGCGGCTTTTCATTGTGTTTGATTGAAAAATATACGCGCACCACGACGATGGCCACGATAAGGACGGCGATGAATATGGGCAGATTGGCCATGTCGCTCGAAGTGATTTCAAGGGGGATATCTTCGGTCATGGACGTTCCTCTGTTACGGCAAATTAAGTTCAGTATTAGATTACTGTAACCTTTCCACGGCATTTCGAGAAACAAAGCGCCCGATACGCAAAGCTAAAGGTCTGCGAATCTTGTATTACGAACATCTGTGCGCGTCGAGTGCGCTAAACTCATCGACAGTATGATTCGATGCAATAGGAGGCAAGGAGCTTCCATGTCTGATTCTTCTATCGTTATTCGCGGCGCTCGTGAGCACAACCTCCGTGATATCGATGTTTCCATTCCGCGTGACCAACTCGTGGTCATTACCGGTCTTTCTGGCTCGGGCAAGAGTTCGCTGGCATTTGACACTATCTATGCCGAGGGCCAGCGTCGATACGTCGAGAGTCTTTCGAGCTATGCGCGCCAGTTCTTGGGCCAGATGGACAAACCCGACTTGGATTCAATCGACGGCCTTTCGCCGGCGGTGTCGATTGACCAAAAGACGACGTCTAAAAACCCTCGCTCGACGGTTGGCACTGTAACCGAGATTTATGACTATCTGCGCCTGCTGTTCGCCCGTGTGGGCACCCCGCACTGTCCCGAATGCGGCCGCGTCATTGAGCGCCAGACGACCGACCAGGTTGCCGACAAGGTCTTGGCGGCGGGGGAGGGCCGCCGCGCGTTTGTGCTGGCACCGGTGGTGCGCGGGCGAAAAGGCGAGTACACCAAGCTGTTTGAGGACCTTCGCGCCGAGGGCTTTAGCCGCGTGCGTGTCGACGGCGAGGTTCGCTCGCTTGATGACCCTATCGATTTGGATAAGAAATTCAAGCACGATATCGAGGTCGTGGTCGACCGCATCGTGATTCGCGAGAACTCGCTGGGCCGTATTGCCGAGTCCGTTGAACAGGCGACTGCGCTGGCGCACGGCAATGTGAACGTATACTTGCTGCCCGACCGCGACGCTCCCGAGGGGACCGAAGGCGAGTTGCTGGAGTATTCGCTGGCGTTAGCGTGCCCGGAGCATGGACACTCCATCGATGACCTGCAGCCGCGTGATTTCTCGTTCAACGCGCCCTATGGCGCGTGCCCCGAGTGCGATGGCCTGGGCTTTAAGAAGACGGTCGATGCCGAGGCCCTAATCGAAGACCCCTCGAAGTCGATCGCCGACGGGGTCTTTGGCAGCCTGTTTGGCAACTCTAACTACTATCCGCAGATTTTCGCTGCGGTCTGTAAACACTTCAAGGTGAGCGTCGATACGCCGTGGGAGGATCTGCCTCCGCGGGTGCGTCGCGCGTTTTTAGACGGCATGGGCGACCAGAAGATTTCGGTCGACTATCAAAAGCTCGATGGACGCCGCAGCCAGTGGGACACCAAGTTCTCGGGCGTGCGCAATATCCTGTACGAGCGCTATACCGAGACGACGAATGAGAACACCAAGGCGCGCTTGGAGAAGTACATCCGCGAGGAGCCGTGCTCGAGTTGCCACGGCGCTCGTTTGCGCCCCGAGATGCTCGCCGTTACCGTAGGCGGTAAGTCCATTTACGAGGTCTGCTGCCTATAAGGAAATCCTGGAGCGCCTGCGCTTTCTGGTCGATGTCGGACTTGACTATCTGACCCTCGACCGTGCCTCGGCGACGCTTTCCGGTGGCGAGGCACAGCGTATTCGACTGGCAACGCAGATCGGCGCGGGTCTCATGGGCGTGCTCTATATTCTGGACGAGCCCTCGATCGGTCTTCATCAGCGTGACAACGAGCGCCTGATTAGGACGCTCGAGCGCCTGCGCGATATCGGCAATACCGTTATCGTCGTCGAACACGACGAGGACACAATCCGTGCCGCCGACTACGTGATCGACATGGGACCCGGCGCCGGCGTCAACGGCGGACACGTAGTCGCGGCGGGAACGCCTGCCGATATCATGGCGTGTCCTGAGTCGATGACGGGCGCTTATCTGACCGGCAAACGAATGATCCGGGTGCCTGATGAACGGCGCAAGCCCGGTCGCGGCTGCCTTAAAATTACGGGCGCTCGAGCCAACAACCTCAAAAACGTTACCGCCAAGATCGAGTTTGGTACGCTTACGGTTGTTACCGGCGTGTCGGGATCGGGCAAGAGCTCCCTGGTTACCGACACCATTGCGCCTGCCCTTACGAATGCCATTCACCGCTCGACGCGCCCCGTGGGTCCGTATAAGAAAATCGAGGGCATCGAGTGTATCGATAAGGTTATCGATATCGACCAGTCGCCGATTGGCCGCACGCCGCGTTCCAACCCTGCTACCTATATCGGCCTGTGGGATGATCTTCGCGCGCTGTTTGCGAGTACGCCGGAGTCGAAGGCGCGCGGCTACTCGCCGGG
>CABQMC010000234.1 GCA_902465115.1 uncultured Collinsella sp. | reverse complement strand
AGCAAGGGATGTCATCGTATACCGAGAAGCCACACCACGAGCCTACCGGCTATTCCAAGTTGCTGACTACATCTGTACGATCGAGCTAACGGCTATCAAGTTTGACAGCAAGGAAGATACAAAGACTGATCGGCTATTTTTTGGAACCCGAAGGACGTTCAAAAAGGGATTTCTCTTATATCTCAGGAAGAAAAGGATGAACTGACCCGGGGTCACCAGTCGTCAGACGCTCCGCAGTCGTCATCGACGGCAAAGTCGCGGAGGTCGAGGCCTTCGCGTTCGGCTCGGGCTAGGAGCTCTTGGGGCGACTCGTCCTCGATATCCACTACGCCGGCTGCACTCCCCGCGCGGCCGAGCAGGCTCTCGCGCAGCTGGTCTACATCAACTTCGATTTTCATGGTGAAACCTCCCACCAAACCAGGCCCTTACTCGTCAGCGCCAAGCACTTCCACGGCAGCAACAAAAGCTGCCACTTGCTTGTCGTCCATCTGCGTGGCCAGGCGCCCCACGGGCTCATCGTAGGCATACTGAACCTTATCGATAAAGCAGTCCCAAGCACGCTCGTCCACACGAACGGCGGCCTCGAAATACTGGCTGAGCTTTTTGAGTCCATACCAAAACGCATTCACATGACGCGCGGGATCCACATCCAGCACGCCATCGTAACGGCGCCCGTTAAACTCCTGCATGCGCGCCACGGCAACCTCGAGCGAGTCGCCGCCCTCGGCCGAAGCCTCATCCACAAGCTCGGGAATCGGAACCTCGCGCCGAACAGTATGCCTGGTAGCGCCATCGTACTCGCCCACCAACACGTCCTCATCAAGCCGAGAATCGTAGTCCAAATAGCTCGTGCCACAACAAAAGCCGTGCGGGGAGCCCGTACCAAACGCACAGAACAACCCGCCGTCGGCAACAACACGACGGTAGGTCTCAAACGACTTCTTAACCTGATCGAGCAGCTCGGAAAGCTCCCCGGCATCGCACGCTGTCTCGCACGCAACGCACGCAGGCTTCGGCAGCCCCGAAGGCTCCACCGTGCTCCCTGCAACGCGGGCGGCGCGCTCGGCCCGATACGCCTGCGCCGCCAAGCGCGCTCGCTGCGCAGCGCCGCGCACGTTGGTGAGTTCACGCTCCAATGCCACGTCACCAGCAACATCGCTCGCAGACCCGCCGGCGCCCTGCGACCCCGTCGCACTCAGCTCGGACTCAAACGTCGCTGTGATCATGCCCGCAAGGTCCGTCGCATCGGCGGCACAACGCAACTGCTCCAGCTGCGTACACAGCAGGTCGGCATCCAGGGGCACGGCATCCACAACGCGCACGTCACTCAGCCGCACCACGTCCTGCAGCACCATAGCCCCCGCGGCATCATACGCCGCACGAACCCTGGCTGCCGTATTGGCGCGCAGCTTTACCTCGATAAACGCAAGCGTCTGTTCTAGGCGCGTCAGCAGCTCGGCCTTGTCCTCCATGCGCAAAAAGGCAGCATAGCGCCGCTCCATCTGCAGCGGACCTACAACGCCCGCCTGCTTGCGAGCGCGTGCAAGGACCGCACCCTCAACACGGCGCACGTACGTATCAACAGCCCGCACGGCAGAGTCGCGCGCAGCGTGCTCGGCAGCCTCGACGCCCCCAAGCACGTCCAGCAGCTCGCGTGAGCGTGCCTTGCGCACCAACTCCCCGCGATCGTACTGCTCAAGCGCCGCTTGACGCTTGGCTACCGACTCAAAGCCAAACAGCTCGTCGAGCAGTTCACCAACAGAACGCTCGTCTGCCACGGCAGGCCTCCTCACGCACTACGCACCAACATGTACGCGGGGCACCCGGGCACCAGACGCCCCGCACGCGCACACCCCTAAAAATCCAGCGCCTTCTTCGCAGCATCGACCGGGTCGCCATCCATGTAGAACACCGGGCTCAACCCCGAGATAATCTCGGACGAAACACCCTGCAGGCCCGCGATGGCGCTCAGCGGCAAAATCACGCGCTTGGCGCCGGCGTTTTTGGCCACGCGCATAATGTCCTCGAGCCCGCGGATCTCGTCCATAGAGCCCGACATACGCAGAATGCCCGGGATCGCCAGCGCAGGCATCACCGGACGGTTGCACGCCGCGGAGCAAAGGCCCACAAACTCGGCGAGCGAAACTTCTTCGGACAGGCCCTTGCTCTGCAGGTCGTTGTAAAACAGCAGGTAATCCTTGGAGCCAATGTGCATGCCCGGCGCCACGCGGTTCGCCAGGTTCACAAAGTTGTCGAACGCGGCTTCCAGCGTATCGCGCACCGGCTTGTTAAAGGCCACGCCCTCGTGCTTAAACTTGCACTCGCCGGCAACGGCCTTATTCTCCAGCTTGTACACGGCAACCTCGCCGCCCTGCGACCTGCCCACGCCAAACACGTGGCCGGACAGCAGCGGCCCGTCGGGAATCAGCGTGTCCTCGCTCTGCTCGGGCACGCGCACCACATGCACATCCTGCGGGTTGTCGGCATCCATATAGCCCAGGTTAACGTCGATAAACTCGACGCCCGCCATAATCTTGAGCTGCTCCTTTACGCGGCGACGGCCCTCGATGGCGTAATCCAACAGCCAGCGCACGTCGTCCTTGTCCATGGCCTCGTCGGGGAACAGGAGCTTGGCCAGGCCGCTAAAGGTCTTGCGCACGGCGATCTCGTCGCGCTTGTTAAAGTCGCTGTTAAAGCGGAAGTACCGATCGATATGGTGTGTAAAGTCCTTGCGGCGCATCTCCTTGCAAAACTCCGACAGGCAGTCGGTGATCAGGCCATAATGCCCGGTCAGCAGGCTCGACCGCATCTTGGGAATCTCCCAGCCCGGCAGGTAATAGTGGATACGGTCGAAGAAGGCCGAATCGTTGTTGAACTCCGGCGGGAACGGGTCAAACAGATGCGTGGTCTTAAGGACGTTTTGCACGGTGTCGTTGATGTTGCCCTCAAAGACCATGGAGGCATCGGCGTTAATCTGGTCGCGGCCACGCGCGTAGCTGCCGCTGGCCATGTAGTCCTTCATGATCTGCACGGCATTGGTGTCCTTAAAGCGCATGCCGGCGACCTCGTCGA
>CABQMC010000233.1 GCA_902465115.1 uncultured Collinsella sp. | reverse complement strand
GCCGTTAGCTATCTCGACGGAAGAGACGACGTCGACGCTATAGGTCACGTTCTCGATTCCAAGCCTAAAGCCGTTCAGGAGCTATGGCTTAAAGAGGCCAAATACGACGACGAGAATCGCAGGGAGTACTACGAGCTGTTTGGCCCGGATAAGTTCGAGGATGCTCTTGAAGCCGATATAGTCGAGATATTCGAAAGCGAACTAAATAACTAGCCAACAGGCCCCGCTACGGCGGGGCTTTTTTCATGCCGCGTGACCGTGCCGCGACACTGCCCGCAGAGAGATTGGGGCAGGCATGAAAGAGCTATTCACTTGCGCGAACTGCGGAGACTGCGCCGTAAAGCTGGGTTTCGGCTTCACGTTCCCGGATACCTACATCTGCACGCAGCGCGGCGACGTGGTCGAGCCCGACGACGGCTGCACGCTCGGGTGCGAGGGCGCGCCGGTGCAGGCCATCGAGGCCATCGAGGCGGACGTCGACGGGCGCGTTGGCTACGGCTGCGAGGTGCTCGACTGATGGCTTACGGGCTCGTCGGCGGCGTCGGCGACCACGGCCGGCACGGCACCCTCATCACCGAGGAGATCGTAAACGCCGCGAAGCTGGATACCGCCGAGTGCATCGAGATACGGCAGAACAACATCGAGCAGGTCGAGAGGGCCCTCCTGCGCGCCTATAAAACGGGCCTGGAGGAGATAGGCCTCGTCGCGGAGGGCTACGCCAAGGCGACGTGCCCGGTCGACACGGGCAGGTTGCGCAACTCCGTCACGCACCTCCTCAAAGGCTACGACTGCTTCATCGGCACCAACGTCGAGTACGCGCCGTACGTCGAGGAGGGGACCTCCCGCATGAAGGGCAAGCACTTCCTGCGCAAGGCGGCGACGGGCCACGGGGACACGTACCGGGCGATTCTCGAGAAGCACCTGAGGGGTGGCGCGTAGGGCCGCGTTACTCCGTTTGGATACTCACCCTTGCCGCGAGGTATTGCGGCGCGGGCCCCGCCGAGGCAATAGGTGGGAACCCGCCCATTCCGAAGCAAGGGAGATTCTGTTGGCACTTACGCGAAAGATGCTCAAGGCAATGGGCATCGAGGACGAGAAGATCGACCAGATCATCGACGAGCATGCCGAGAGCGTGAACGCGCTCAAGGCACAGCGCGACGAGTTCAAGGAGGCCGCTGGCAAGGCGGACGGCTACAAGAAGGAGCTGGACGCACTCAAGGCCAAGGGCGAAGGCACGGGCGAGTACGAGGAAAAGTACAAGGCCAAGTGCAAGGAGCTCGACGACTACAAGGCCGAGGTCGCTGGGGAAAAGGCAACAGCCGAGAAGCGCAGCCTGTACCGAGAGCTGCTCAAGTCTGCGGGCGTCGACCCCAAGCGCATCGAAACCGTTCTCAAGGTCTCAGACCTCGAGGGCGTGACCGTCAAGGACGGCGCTATCGAGGACGCGGACAAGCTGACCGAGGGCATCAAGGCCGACTGGGCCGACTTCATCGCAACAACGACCGTCAAGGGTGCCGACGTGGCCCACGCCCCCAAGGGCGAGGGCGGCAAGGACATCAACGAAATGAGCACCGCCGAGTACATGAAGTACAAGGCGGAGCAGAGAGGCTAAGGGGATTCTATGTCGAACACCATCCTTACACCCAACATCATCGCCAACGAGGCGCTGGACGTTCTGCGCACCAACGCCGTCATGGCCAACCTCGTCCACCGCGACTACTCCTCCGAGTTCGTCGCGGGAGTGGGCGACACCATCACCGTCCGCAAGCCCGCCACCTTCGAGGCCAAGGAGTTCACCACCGAGGTCGAGGTGCAGGACGCCACGGAGGACAAGGTCCCCGTCAAGATGGACAAGCTGCTCGACGTGACGTTCGCCGTCACGTCCAAGGAGCTGACGATGGGCATCGTCGACTTCTCCGCGCAGTTCCTCGTCCCGGCCATGCAGGCCTTCGCCGACAAGATCGACGGCTACCTGCTCGCGCTCGAGAAGGACGTCACGAACCGTGTCGACCACACCAAGGGCGCCATCGCCGTGGCGGACATCATCGCCGCCCGCAAGTTCCTCGTGGACGCCAAGGCACCCTCCACGGAGCGGCGCTTCGTCTACGGCTCTCAGGCCGAGGCCGACCTGCTCAACACCGAGGCGTTCACCAACGCGTCCGCCGTCGGCGACAACGGCACCGCCCTCAAGGAGGCATCGCTCGGCCGCAAGTACGGCCTCGACTTCTACTGCGACCAGAACGTGCAGAAGACCACGGCGGAGACGGCCAACTACACGCCGTCCATCGCGTTCCACAAGAACGCCTTCGCGCTCGTGACCCGCCAGCTCGAGATGCCGCTCGGCGCCCCCAAGGCGTTCTCCACCTCCTACGACGGCTTCGGCCTGCGCGTCGTGCAGGGCTACGACCAGAAGACCAAGACCGACACCGTCTCCATCGACATGCTTTGCGGCGTCAAGACCCTCAGCCCCGAGCTCGCCGCCGTCATCACCGATAAGCGATAGGCGCAGAGATGCTCGAGCAGGTACTTCTGTCGCTGCGCAACTGGTTCGTCGCTGACAAGCGCACGGGGCGCGTCCGCATCGAGGACGGTCGCCTCGTGCCGCCCGCGGCCCTCGGCCTCAAGGAGGGCCAGTACGTCCGCATCACGGGCTCGACCTTCAACGACGGGCTGCACGCGTGGCCCTACAACGAACTCACGGACGAGGAGTTCGTCGGCACCGTCTGGGCGCTCGCCATCCCGCAGGCCGTGGTCGACCTCGCTGACGAGATCGCGGCGTGGCAGACAGAGCACGCCAAGGAGCTGGACGGCCCGTATGCGAGCGAGAGCTTCGGCGGCTACAGCTACACCCGCGTCGGCGGCGACGGCTCGCCCATCACGTGGCGGCAGCAGTTCAAGGCGCGTCTCGACCCTTGGAGAAAGCTGTGAGCCGCCTGTTCGAACGCATGGCGGTGGCGTGCGCGAGGCTCGTCGCAAAGACCGAGCCTGACGGCGAGGGCGGCTTCAAGACCGTCCTCGCCGTCGGCGACGGCTTCACGGCGGCGATCGTGCGCGACAGCTCCACGGCCTCGCG
>CABQMC010000232.1 GCA_902465115.1 uncultured Collinsella sp. | reverse complement strand
GCGCGACCAGAAGGTCAGCGCCCTTTCGTTTCACGCCACCTTGGTGCAAATGCGGCTCGCTCGCTGTCGTGTGCTCAGCCTGCGTCGTTACCATGGTCCATTAGGGACGGAGGAAAACAGATCATTTTCCTTGACTCGCGGAACTAGATTACGATTCCGCGGCAATGGTCGATTTCGTGCTGGATGATCTCGGCGGTGTAGCCCGAGAAGTTTTTGATGCGGTGGACGAAGTTCTCGTCCAAATACTCCACCTTAATGCGGCGATAGCGGGTACAGGGACGCTCGCCGATCAGCGAGAGACATCCTTCGCTCGTCTGATAGGCATTGACCTGCTCAAGAATTTGAGGGTTGTACATCAGGAGTGTCCTGTTGCCGTCCTTTACGCAGATGATGCGTTTGCGCACGCCAATCATGTTGGCGGCGAGGCCCACGCACTCGCGCTCATGCTCGTGGAGTGTATCCAGGAGGTCCTGCCCGGTCGCGGCATCGTCGGGTCCCGCGTCTTCGGAAGGCAGGCGCAAAAAGAACTCGGATTTCATGATGGGCTTAATCATGGCGGGCTCCTCATGTCTCATGCTTTCGTGGACTTTTAATAATAGCGCGGAAGGAAAGCTGTGCGTCCGCGTTACAATCTTTCGACGTTGGACCATGTTGTCAGACTCGTCGTGTACGGCGTCTGGCGTAAGTCTAGGGCTCATTTTTCGCCCTGGACTGTTCCTCTGGGGCGATGCGACTGTCGTTCCAAGAGGAAGGAAATGCATGGGGAGCAAATCTCAGCAACAAGTTCAAGTAACGCCATCGGCCACTGCGGCGCTTCTCGTCGTTATGTATATTGCGGCCTTTGTTGCCGCGTTTAACGAGAACATCATTAACGTGGCGTTGCACGACATTATGGCGGCCTTTTCGGTGAGTGCCACCACGGCGCAGTGGCTCGTCTCGGGCTACATGATTGTGACGTCGATCTTTACGGCCATCATGGCCTTCCTGTCCGGCCGTTTCTCGACGCGCAAGCTGTTGTTTTTCGCATGCGGATGTATGGTCGCCGGCGAAGTTCTGTGTCTGATCGCTCCGTCGTTTAGCGTTTTGCTGCCAAGTCGAATTTTACAGGCTGCGGGATCGGGCATCTTGTTTCCGCTCATGATGAACGTGGTGCTGTCTTGCGCCCCGCGCGAGAAGCTCGGTCTGTATCTGAGCCTGGGTGGTGCCTGCATTACGCTAGGGCCGGCGTTTGGACCTGTGATCAGCGGTCTTATGTGCACGTTGTTTGGCTGGAGGGCGGTGTTCGTAGTGCCGCTGGTGGCCGGCATTGTGGTCGCTGCGGCGGGCGTAAAGCTTGTTCAGAATGTCGGAGAGCGCTCGAACACCACGCTTGATATTCTGTCGGTTGTTTTGCTCGCCGCCGGCATTACGGCATTTGTGTATTCCGTAGGCGAGTTCTCGACCAATCTGATTGCCGGCATCGTGACGCTTATCGCCGCCATTGTGCTGCTCGGCCTGTTTGCGGCCCGCCAGCTCAAACTCGAGCATCCGGTGCTTAACGTGCGTCCCATGGCGAGCGTTCGTTTTTGGCCTGCGTGCCTGCTTGTGGTGGTGTCGATGATGACGACGTTCTCGATGAGCGTTTTGTTGCCGCTCTATTTTGAGGGCGCATACGGCATGACCGCACTTGTTGCGGGCTTGCTCATTTTGCCGGCGATTGCCTGTAACGCCGTGACCTCGATTGTGGGCGGACGCGTGATGGACGCCCGTGGCGCATGGCCGCTGCTGCCGGTCGGCTTTGCCCTGATTGCCGTGGGGCAGACTGCCATCTCGATGACGGCGGCGAGTATGAACATCGGCGTCGTTGTGGCGCTGACCGTTGTGGTGTATGCCGGAGTCGGTTTGGTGCTGAGCCCCTCGCAAACGGCCGGATTGGAGACGCTGCCTGCCGCTGAACATCCTCACGGAACGGCATTGCTTAACATGTGGAACATGATTGCCGCATCGTTTGGCCCGTCCCTGTTTATCGGCCTGCTCTCGAGTTCTGCAGCGACTGCCGGCGCGGCTGGCGCTGCGACCGACGTTGCCCAGGCGATTGGATTTGCAACTGCCGTGCGCGTGGCGGCCGTGATTGCCGTGGTCGGGTTTGTGGCGTCGCTGGTGTACGCTCGTCGCGAGTCACACATGTCGCATTAATGTGTGCACATAGATTCTGCAGCTAGATTGGATGGCGACACCATAAACTAATGGACGTTTTGCCGAGAGGCATGAATGTTTAAAGCGCAAAGAGTGCGCGACGGGCCCCGCGAATGGGGCGATGATGCCCGAGAGGGCCAAGAAGGAGTCTCATGTCCGAGAACGAAGAGATCATGAACGAGACCGAGAACGAGACCATGGCTGCCGAGGTCGAGGCAGTCGAGACCGTGGAGACCGAAGCTGCCGAGGTTGAGGCTGCTGACGAGGTTTCCGCCGAGGAGGAGGCCGAGGTTGTCGAGGCCGCCGTTGATTACGATGACGAAGAGCTGATGGACAAGATGCAGAAGGCCGCCCGCCTGCTGCGTAGCCGTCGCTTTGCTATTTCTAAGGAGGAGGAGGCCAAGGCCGAGCGCATGGCGAACATCGAGCGCGCCATCAAGCTTCTTGACCTCAAGCCCAAGATGGAGCAGAAGGAAATGTCCGACCTGCTGGGCATGCGCCTCCGTGAGCTCGATGGCCTGATGGCCGAGGCCGAGGCTGCCGATCTGGTCGGCCGCATCGACGACGCCGAGGGCGATATGCGCAAGATCGTCGTCTTCGCTGCCGAGGATGCCGCTGAGGGCCTAGTCGAGCTTGCCAACAAGAAGGAGAAGCTCCTGCCCGAGCTTTCTTACGAGGAGGCCACCGAGCTGATGGCCGCTCTCGATAAGGTTATCGCTCCGCTCGTCGCCATGGGCCTGGACGAGGATCGCGGTCCTCGCGGCGGCCGTGACGACCGTGGTGGCCGTGGCGGCGACCGTGGCGGTCGCGGCGGCTTTGGCGATCGTGGCGGCCGTGGCGGCGACCGTGGCGGTCGCGGTGGCGATCGCGGTGGCCGTGGCGGCTTTGGTGACCGTGGCGGCGACCGTGGCGGTCGCGGCGGCTT
>CABQMC010000231.1 GCA_902465115.1 uncultured Collinsella sp. | reverse complement strand
GATCGGTGCGGGCGTGGGCGCCGCACTCCCCTGCTGACCCTCGAGTTCCTCGCGGCGAAGCTGCGACTGGCAAATCTCGCGGTAGAGCTGGCAGGTCGCGTACAGCTCATCGTGCGTGCCCAAGCCCGCGACCGATCCGTGGTCGAGTACGCAGATCATGTCGACGTCGCGCACGGTCGAAACGCGCTGGCTTACGATCACCGTCGTCAGCGGCAGCCCGCCCTCGGCGGCACCGCGCACGCTGCGTTCGCGAATGGCATGGCGAAGCGCCGCGTCGGTCTTAAAGTCGAGCGCCGAGGCGGAATCGTCCATGATCAATATCTGAGGCGAGCCCACCAGGGCGCGCGCGATGGTCAGGCGCTGGCGTTGGCCACCGCTGAAGTTCTTACCGCCCGCCTCGACCGGGGCATCGAGCCCCTGCGGCTTGTTGCGCACGAACTCGCTCGCCTGCGCCATGTCGAGCGCCGCCCAGAGATCCTCGTCGGTCGCAGCCTCGTCGCGCCAGGTCAGGTTGCTGCGGATGGTGCCACTCACCAGCGACGCGCGCTGTGGAACGGTCGCGACCACACGGCGCAGCTGGTCGAGCGGCCAGGTGCGCACGTCGGCGCCCATCACGCACACGCTGCCGGTGCCCGCATCGTACAGGCGCGGGATAAGCGAAACGAGCGTGGACTTACCGCTACCCGTACCGCCGATAATGCCGAGCGTCTTGCCCAGCGGGAGTTCCAGCGTCACATCGCTCACGGCATTGGCCGCGCCGGCGCCAAACGAGAAGCTCGCATGGCTCAAGCTCAGCGCGGGAACCGGAACAGCGCCACCCGCCAGTTCGCTCGGCTCGGGCAGCACGACCGGCTCGTTGTCCTCGTCGGTGATGCTCGGCTCGCAGTTGAGCACCTCGTTGATACGCGACGCGCTCGCGCTCGCCTTGGTAAAGACCACGACCAGGTTGGCGACGTACACGATGGAGGTCAGGGTCTGCGTCATGTAGTTCACAAACGCCATGACCTGGCCCTGCGTGAGTTCGCCCACGTTGACCTGGATGCCGCCCACCCACAGGATGGCGCACACGCCCAGGTTCATCACAAGAAACGTGACGGAGTTGAGAATCGACGAGAGCTTGCCCACCGCGATGGCAGTATTGGCCTGGTCATCGGCAGCTTGGGCAAAGCGCTCGCGCTCGTGGTCCTCGCGCACGAAGGCGCGAACCACGCGAGCGCCCGAAAGGCCTTCGCGGCAGATAAGCGCGATGCGGTCGAGCTTTGCCTGCAGCTGCTTGTAGTACGGGATGCAGCGCGCCATGACAAACCAAAACACCAGGCCGATAGCGGGCGTGCAGATCAAAAAGATGATGCCGAGCTTAAGGTCGATGGCAAGGGCTGCGCACATAGAGCCCACCGCCAGGAAGGGCCAGCGGATAAGCATACGCACGCCGAGCGCCACGGCAAGCTGCACCTGGTTGACGTCGTTGGTGATGCGGGTGATAAGCGACGGCGTGCCAAAGCGGTCGAGTTCGGCATAGCTCAGCTTATTGATGTGCTGGTAGAGCGCACCGCGAATGTCGGTGCCCATGCCCTGCGAGGTGAGCGCCGCCATCTTTTGGCAAACAAGCGTAAACGAGATGCCGATCACGGCCATGGCGCCAAGCACCATACCGTAGTGGACAACGGCGTTCACATCGTGCGCACCGATGCCCTTATCGATCATCTGGGCAATCACCAGCGGCGTCAGCAGGTCAAAGATCACTTCGATCAGCTTGCACGCAGGACCAATCACCATATACCGGCGAAACTTACCACCAAAACGCCTGAGCAGCTCAATCATGTATAGGCGCTCCCTATCATCATCTCTCTTCAATCTGATTCATGATAGTACGGAGAGCCCTGGAGATGCGTAAGCAACTCGTTACAGAACAAGCCCCCGAAACAATCAGGAAACTAGGCACAGAGACAAAGCGCCCGAACATGTTTTGGCAAAGCCAATGAGCAGCACTAAACAAGGGATTGAATTGTTCAGATTAACGGGTGATTTTTGGACGACGGGGCCCGGCCGGCGGCGAGGTGTTTGGTAGTCGAGCGATCCCGCAGGCGAAGCCGAGGACCAGCGAGACACCAAATACCTCGCCGCCGGCCGGGCCATGTCGCGGCACCAAAAAACGCCCGTGCGCTCGATGGATTCGGATGCCCGACAGAGGCTCCTTATGGCTGCTTCCTTCCGGACCTGACCAGATTCGGAACATGTCGTCATCCGAACCCATCGAACGCGCTAGGCGCTCGGTATATCTTACCTGCTCCCGCCCGATGGGGCAAGGTGGCTAATTTAGGACGGGGCTTTTTTGACTACTTTTTGACTGGTGGGGCATCAGGGTGGCGAAAGTAGTCAAGGAAGCCCCGTCCTAAATAGACTGATCTGGTGCTGTGCCACGAAAAGGGCCTATCTACTACGTTTTGGTCACAGGGGTCGACCATAGCCGACTTTTTCTAAAATCGGCAAGCTTTCTACCTGCGGTTTTAATTTCACAAAATCCGGGATGGTCGAGGGTGTTCCGTTAAACGTAGTAGATTGCCACATTTCATGGCAGACGGTCCGGCTCGAGACCCAAGGCAGCCAGCCTCGAATGGACATTCTCGAAGTTGCGGTGGAATACGGACTGAATTGGCACCTTAAAGGCAAAAACACTCCGTATTTCACCGCAACTTATCGAGGGGATGGGTTTTAGAGGCGAGCGAGGTCATAGGATTGGGCGGCTGCCTCGCCGGCGCAAATGAGGTTGGCCGTAGCTTCCTGCGGATTAAGCGCTTGGTCGAGGGACATAGGCTTGCGGCAAATCGGCAAAACCAAGTCAATACCCCGCTCATACACCGCATCCAGGTTGTCGGCACGACCGCCCACGACGGCGACCACCGGCTTGCCATATCGCTTCGCACGACGGGCCACGCCCACCGGTGCCTTTCCAGCGGCGGACTGTTCATCCATATTGCCCTCGCCCGTTATGACCAGGTCGACAACACGCACGCGCTCGTCAAACCCAATCAGATCGAGCACCGTCTCCACGCCCGAACGCAGCTCCGCCCCGAGCGCCAGCAGCGCGGCGCCCAGGCCGCCTGCGGCAC
>CABQMC010000230.1 GCA_902465115.1 uncultured Collinsella sp. | reverse complement strand
ACCATCCGGACCAATGTAATGCGGCGGACGCGTGGTGATGTTGGACATGATGGGGAAGTGCTTGTCAAACAGATCGAACTCGGGGTTGTTGCCCAGCAGGTCCATCGAGGTCTCGTGGAAGCTGGCGATGGTGCCGACGTCCTTCCAAAAGCCGTGGAACTCGTAGCTGTACAGGCGCTTGCCCTCGCCGAGCAGCTTGGGGATGATGTCCTTGCCAAAGTCGTGGCTCGAGCGCTGGTCCAGAGCGTCCTCCTCGAGTGCCTCGATCAGGACGTCGGCCGAGAAGATGTAGATGCCCATGGATGCGAGGTTAGAATCGGGCTTATCGGGCTTCTCGGTGAACTTGGTGATGCGGCCGTCCTCGGGGTCGGTGGTCAGGATGCCAAAGCGGCTGGCCTCCTCCCACGGCACGGGCATAACGCTCACTGTAAGGTCGGCGTTGTTCTCAATGTGCGTCTTGAGCATCTTGCGGTAATCCATGCGATACAGATGGTCGCCCGAAAGAATCAGGACGTACTTGGGGTCGTTGGCCTTGATGTAGTCGAGGTTCTGCGTAATGGCGTCGGCCGTGCCCGCATACCAGGCACCACCGGTCTGCGTCTCGTACGGCGGCAGGATCGACACGCCGCCGTCGCGGCTGTCCAGATCCCATGCCTCGCCGGAGCCCACATAGGCATGCAGCAGGTAGGGGCGATACTGCGTCAGAACGCCCACCGTGTCGATGCCCGAGTTGGAGCAGTTGGAGAGCGAAAAGTCGATAATGCGGAACTTGCCACCAAAGCTAACCGCCGGCTTAGCGATCTTTTGGGTGAGTGCCCCCAATCGGCTGCCCTGTCCTCCTGCGAGGAGCATCGCGATGCATTCTTTCTTACTCATCGATTTCTCCTTCTGTCATCGATGTTCCTAAACCCATTAGCGACGGGCGCAGCGCTCGGTCGCGCCCGTCGAGTAATGCCGTGCTGGCATAGGGGAGCTCGCGCGCTTTTACGCGTGCCAGATCTCGTCGCGGTACTCGCGAATGGTGCGGTCGCTCGAGAACCAGCCGCTTGAGGCGGTGTTGAGCAGGGCCTTGCGGTTCCAGGTCTCCTGGTCGCCATAGCTGCCGGTGAGCTTTTCCCATGCATCCACGTAGCTGCGGAAGTCTGCCATGACCAGGTCGGGGTCGTTGTTGTTCATGAGCTCGTTGTAGATGCTCTCAAAGTTGCCCGAAAGACCCGCAAAGGTGTTGTCCTTGAGCTCGTCCATCACGCGGCCCAGACGCTCGCGATCGTTGTTGAGCGTATCCCACGCAAAGTAGCTGTTCGATGCCCAGAGCTGCTCGACCTCGGGGGCGGTCAGGCCAAAGATAGCCTCGTTCTCGCGACCGGCCAGGTCGGCGATCTCGATGTTGGCGCCGTCGAGGGTGCCCAGCGTAATGGCGCCGTTCATCATGAGCTTCATGTTGGACGTGCCCGAGGCCTCCTTGCCGGCCGTGGAGATCTGCTCCGAGATCTCGGCGGCGGGGTAGATGAGCTGGGCGTTGCTCACACGGAAGTTGGGGATAAAGCAGACCTTCATGACCTCGTTCACGCGGGGGTCGTTGTTGATGACGTCGGCCACGGAGTTAATGAGGCGGATGGTCTCCTTGGCAAAGGTGTAGCTCGAGGCCGCCTTGCCGCTAAAGATGAAGGTCGTCGGCGTCACGTGGAAGTTGGGATCGGCGATGCGACGGTTGTAGATGTCCATCACCTTCATGATGTTCATGAGCTGGCGCTTGTAGGCATGGAAGCGCTTTACCTGAACGTCGAAGACGGTGTTGGGGTCAATAACCAGACCGGTCTCGGCCTTAACGTAGGCGGCCAGACGCTCCTTGTTGGCGCGCTTGGAGGCACCCACGGCCTTCAGGAACTCGGTGTCGTTCTGGAACTCCTTGAGTTTCTCCAGCTCAAAGGCGTCCTTAAGCCAGCCATCGCCAATGGCCTCGGTCACGAGCTTGGCGTAGGTGGGGTTGGCCTCGGCAAAGAAGCGACGGTGCGAGATGCCGTTGGTCTTGTTGTTGAACTTCTCAGGCGTCAGGGCATAGAAGTCCTTGAGCACGATGTTCTTGATGATGTCGGAGTGGATCTTTGCCACACCGTTGACGCTGTGGCTGCAGATTACGGACAGGTTGGCCATGCGAATCTCGCCGTCCCACAGAATGGCGGTCTGGCGCAGACGCTCCTGCCAGCCCTCCTGCGTGGTGTCGAACGACTCGTGCCAACGACGGCTGATCTCGTCGATGATCTGGTACACGCGGGGGAGAAGCTTGGAGAACGTGCCGATGGGCCACTTCTCCAGAGCCTCGGGCAGGATGGTGTGGTTGGTGTAGCTCACGACCTGCGTCACGATGTTCCAAGCGTCATCCCACTCGAGCTTCTTCTCGTCGATGAGGATGCGCATGAGCTCGGGGCCGCACATGGCAGGGTGGGTATCGTTGGTATGGATGGCCACAAACTGCGGCAGCAGCTCCCAGTTAGCGCCGTGCTCCTTCTCAAAGGTGTCGAGCAGGCTGTAGATGCCGGCCGAGACGAACAGGTACTCCTGCTTCAGGCGCAGCAGACGGCCGTGCTCACCGGCGTCGTTGGGGCATAGCCCACGACGGGGATGTCGTAGGGGACAGCCAGGATGTCCTGCGTGTCCACCGTGCGGTAGAACGTGCGGCCGTTCTCCTCAAAGCCCTCAACGTGGCCACCAAACTTGATGGTCACGGCCTTGTCCTGACGGCGGACCTCCCAGGGATAGCCATGGGTGAGCCACTCGTCGGTGGCCTCGACCTGGCTGCCGTTGACGATCTCCTGTTTAAACAGGCCGTAGCGGTAGCGCATGCCGTTGCCGTAGCCGGCAATGCCCTCGGCTGCCATGGAATCCAGGAAGCACGCGGCCAGACGGCCCAGGCCACCGTTGCCCAGTGCCGGATCGGGCTCCTGGTTCTCGATGACGGACAGGTCAAAGCCCATGTCGTCGAGCGCCTCGGCGACCATATCGCGCACGCCAAAGTTGAGCAGGTAGTTGTCGAGCAGGCGGCCGATCAAAAACTCGATCGAGAAGTAGTACACGCGCTTCTTGCCCTCGGCGGTGGCGCGGGCGTCGCTCTTGGTGGCAA
>CABQMC010000229.1 GCA_902465115.1 uncultured Collinsella sp. | reverse complement strand
GCCGCCTCAGCCTCACCGGCAACAAGATCGAGCGCCGCGGTAACATCGGCAGCCGCAACCGGCAGCGCTTGCAGCGCCAGCCACGCATCCACAGCGCCCTCAATATCTCCGGCCTCAAGCGCCGCATACAGCGCACGCTCCCCTTCGGCAAGCTCGCGCGAGCGACGGCAGCGCGAAAGCAGCGCGCGCCCGCCGCCGATGAGCATAACGGGCGAATACGAGAGCACCACGGCATGGTCTCCGGCACGCAGCGGCAGCGGATCATCCAGGCGCACCTGCACGGTACGGGTCTCGCCCACCGCCATGGGGGCCTCGCCCTCCAAAAGCATAATGCGGCCGACGACCTCGGCCGTGCCGGCCATCACATGCACACGCGCGCCCGACTCGAGCACGCGCGGCTTGGCGCCCTCGCGGCCCAGGTAGGTGAACGTCATCATAAAGCGCAACGTCTGCCCAAAGCGGTCCGCCACGCCCAGCATCTCGCCACGGTCAAGCGCCGCGACACCGTCACCGACCAGGTTGAGCGCCACACGCTGGCCAGGAAGCGCGCGCGGCGTATCGCCATGCACCTGAATCCCGCGCACGCGACAGACCGTACGCGACGGCAGCGCGACGAGCTCATCCCCCACCGCGACGGGCGCATCGTGCAACGTTCCCGTCACCACGGTACCGGCGCCCTTGATCGTAAAACAGCGGTCGATGGGCAGACGCGGTGCGGCATCGCTCCGCTCGGCACGGTCGCGACAGGCATCCCAGCAAACACCCACCTGCTCGTCGAGCACCGCAAGCAGCCCGTCGATCCCCTCGCCCGTCTTGGACGACACGGGCACGATCGGCGCGCCCGCAAACACGGTACTCGACAAAAAGTCATCGACATCGAGCTCGGCAAGCTCGGTCATCTCGGCGTCGGCAAGGTCGCACATCGTCAGTGCGACCACCATATGCGTGACGCCCAGCAGCTCCAGCACGTGCACGTGCTCGCGCGTCTGCGGCATTACGCCCTCGACGGCCGAAACCACCAGCACGGCCACGTCGATGCCCGTGGCGCCCTGCACCATGGCGCGCAAGTAATGCGCGTGGCCCGGCACGTCGACCAGGCCAACGATCTTGCCACTCGGCAGCGCCAGCTCGCCAAAGCCCAGCTCCACGGTCATACCGCGACGGCGCTCAACCTCCAGACGATCGGGATTCTTGCCAGTCAGTGCCTCGATCAGTGCCGACTTACCATGGTCAACGTGACCCGCCGTGCCAACGATAACGGGACACTCCACCAGCGCCTGAACCTCACTCATCGAGCAATCGCCTTCTCAACGCATGCGGCAAGCGTCGACGCCGCCGTCTCGATATCGCGGTCGCCCACGAGCGTGCGCACATCAAACAGAATGCGGTCGTGCGAGGCGAGCGCTTGAGCGCGTCGACGGACAGGCGCCCGTCGACCGGGCAGACGGCCACGCACATCGTGGGCAGCTCGACGGTAGGCAGCGAGCCGCCACCGGGAGTCGACGACTCCTCGACAATCTCCAACTCAACGGCACACGGGCAACCAGCCTTATCGAGCCCGGCGACCATACGATCGCGCAGCTTGCGTGCGCGGCGCTCCAGATGAGCCTGCGGCAGCGTGAGCATGTTGAGCACCGGCACCTCGCGATGGGCAACATCCGCCCCGTCCATATAGATGCGCAGTGTGGCCTCGAGCGCCGTGAGCGCCAACTTGCCCGGGCGCAGAGCGCGCATGAGCGGATGTGCGCCGCAGGCCTGGACCAGATCGCGACGGCCCATGATGATGCCCGCCTGCGCGGCACCGAGCAGTTTATCGCCCGAGCACGACACCAGGTCGAGCCCTGCCGAGACCGAAGCCGGCGTGGGCTCCTCGCCGCCGTCCACCAAGATGTCGTCGGGCAGTAGCGCGCCCGAGCCCTGGTCCTCGTAGAACAGCAGGCCATGCTTGTGGGCCAGGGCGGCAAGCTCTCGAGAGCCCACCTCCTCGTGAAAACCCTCGATGCGATAGTTGGAAGGATGGACCTTGAGGATCATGGCCGTATCGGGTGTGATGGCTTGCTCATAATCAGCCAGGTGCGTGCGGTTGGTGGCGCCGACCTCGACGAGTTTGGCGCCCGAAGCCGCCATGACATCGGGGATGCGGAAGCTGCCGCCGATCTCGACAAGCTCGCCGCGGCTGACGATGACCTCTTTGCCTGCGGCATGGGTCGCCAGCACCAGCAGCACAGCGGCGGCGTTGTTGTTAACGACCAGCGCGTCCTCGGCACCGGTAAGCGAGCGGATGAGCTGCGCGGCATGTTCCTTGCGCGAACCACGCGAACAGGTGTCGACGCTGTACTCGAGTGTGCTGTACCCGCGCGCGACCTCGGCCACGGCCTTTGCCGCCGACTCTGCGAGCGGGGCGCGGCCCAAGTTGGTATGGATGACCACGCCCGTAGCGTTGACGGCGGGGCGCAGGCTCGGCAACGCGGAACGGTGCGCACGCCACTCGATGGCCGAGGCCAGGTCGCGCTTAGAGCGCGGGGCAGCACCGGCGCGAATGGCGGCGCGCTCCTCGTCGAGCTCGGCCGTGACGGCGGCATGCGCCACCGCGTCGCAGGTCTCCCCCGCCGCCTTCACAACCGGCCACTCGGCAAGCAGCTCGTTGACGGAAGGAATGGCGCGCAGGCGGGCGCGTACCTCATCGGACATGTTCTGGCTATCGCTCATGTGCGGCCTTTCAAAACCAAAGGTGAATCAATCATTCGAACGTCTAACTATCAGCCAATTCAATCGGCTGAGTCAATCAATCGCTATTATCCTCGCGCGCCGCGATCTTTTCCACGCGAACGGCGTTTTCCTGGGTGAGCGCGGCGCCCGTCAACGGGTCCCAACGCAACGGTGTATGGTCGAGTGGGCCGACGCCCAAGGCTTGAGCGCCGCCGGCTTCGGCGCCAAACGAACGCCCGCCGGGGGCGGCCGAGGTGAAGATGCACGCCGGATGCAGATACGGCGTCGTCTCCACGCGCACGCGGTCGCGGCCCATATCACTCACGAGTTCGACAATCTCGCCGTCGGCGATGCCCATGTGCGCAGCAGCATCGGCATTCATCTGCACGGCATCCAGATCCGATCCAGCCTCGGCGGCACCTTGGGCCG